>JACSRJ010000053.1 GCA_014879835.1 Anaerolinea sp. | reverse complement strand
CACTCGGATTTGCCCGCCTACAGACGATGACCCCGGGAGGACTCGAACCTCCAACCAATTGATTAAGAGTCAACTGCTCTGCCAATTGAGCTACGGAGCCAACATGTGTCATTATAGCCGCTTGCAGCCGCCTGTCAAGACGTTTTTTCAGCCTCGTTACCGCTTCCTTCAGACCATACTCTACTCGTTAAAGATCCCGTGCTACAATGTGCGCTGAGATTATTTTTGGAAGGAATGTTGTTTTTATGACTGCTTCGCCCCGCGTTCATTCCCCTTTGCAGATGCTCTCGATCACAACATTGGTGCAAATTGCTCGTGAAGGACACACCCTTCAACTCCTTAATGCAGATGCAAACCCACGCCTCGAAGCAAGCGCCGCATGGGTTGCCTCCACCCTTGAACATATGCACGACCATCCCCTTGCCTATTACGGGATCAACACTGGTTTTGGGGATAACGCTGGACGTGCTGCCTTTGCTCAGACCGAGGATGCAGAGCGCCTCAGCCGCAACCTCTTGATCAGCCACGCCATTGGAGTGGGTGATCCCCTGCCTTACGAAGTCATTCGGGCAGCGCTTGCCATCCGTGCGATTAGTTTGGCACAGGGGTACTCTGGGGTGCGGCGTGAGGTCATCAATACCCTGATCGAGATGCTCAATCGGGGGGTTTATCCGGTTGTGCCTAGACAGGGATCGCTGGGGGCCAGTGGCGATTTAGCTCCATTGGCACATCTGGCGCTGCCCCTAAGCGCCCCTCTGCCCGGCGAAAACCTAAATCATCCGGGGATCACCGGGTGGTGTTACCTTAATGGACAGGTGGTCACGGGTGCGGAGGCGATGGCGGCAGTAGGTATTCCTCAGATTCGTCTCTCCGCCAAAGAGGGGGTCGCGCTGGTCAATGGTACCGCGATCAGCGCTGCGATTGGAGCGCTGGCGCTACATGATGCTCAGAATGCTCTTTTCGCCTCGCGTCTAGGGCTGGTGATGTGTGCCGAAGCAATGCGTGGCTATCGAGATGCCTTTTTGCCCCACGCCAATCGGCTCCGCAGCTCTTATCAGCGCGATCAAGCTGCGCTCATTCTCTCTCTGCTGGAGGGCAGCAGCCTGATTCGGGGTAGTCTTGAGACGGACCTTGATCCCGCCGACAATCCGCCTCAAGACCCATACTGCATCCGCTGCACACCTGCGGTCTTTGGAGCAGTAACACGGGCACTGGCGCATGTTGAGGCTGTTATCAATGATGAACTTGGTGCGGTCACCGATAACCCCCTCATTTTTGTGGATACTGATCCTCATTCACCCGATTATCTACCCCGACAGGCAAAGATGATCAGCGGCGGTAATTTTCACGGAGAACCGCTGGCACTGGCGCTGGACTATCTGGCCGCAGCGGCAGCGGAGATCGGCAGCATCGCGGAGCGACGTATCTTCACCTTGACCGATTCACGCCTGAATCGAGGGCTGCCACCTTTTCTGATCGCTGAACCCGCAGACCGCGCTGGGATCAATAGTGGATTGATGATCGCTCAGTACACGGCGGCGGCGCTGGTGAGTGAGAACAAATCGTTGGCACACCCTGCAAGTGTGGACAGCATCCCTAGCAGCGCCAACCGTGAGGATCATGTGAGCATGTGTACCATTGCCGCACGCAAAGCAGCGCAGATCGTGAGCAATGTTCAGAATGTGGTTGCGCTAGAACTGCTGTGCGCGTCTCAGGCGCTCAGCTTACGGTTGGAGATGCAGCCTGAGTCCCGCGCTGGCAGAGGGTCTGAGACCGTCCTCCAGCGCATCCGGGGGCTTTCCCTTGCGCCGGGGCATCCCTTGACGGTGATCCGTGAGGATGTGCCCCTTGCACCTTATGTGCAAACGCTGCGTGACGCTCTCTGGGCGGGTCAGTTCAGTGGATGAAAGCCGCGCCCCCGTTCATGATTGTGGGGACTTATCTAGTTTTGTGGAGACAGAGGCGGATTACCCGCGCAGGCGCTTTTTGCCGCCACTGCTCAGTTTGGGGCGGGCATCACCGCCGCCAAACTCCTCCGCATTACTGACAGACCGATAAAAATCGGGGTCATAGGCGCGGGTCTTCACAACCACCGGCATCGGCACTGCATGACCCATCACGATGGCCTGCTGTTTGGTATCCAAACGGGCCAGCACTTCGCGCAGACCGCCCGCACCATTGATCCCCGTCAGGACGGCGCTGATGTCGCGCTCGTTGTCCAGTAGGGCAGTGATGCGTGTTCCGATCTGGCTCATGACCTCTTCGTCAATGCCGCTGGGGCGTTGATCCACAATGAGCAAGGTCACATTGTACTTACGCATCTCGCGGGAGATTGTCCCAAAAATGGTCTGGCGGGCGATCAGCGGATCGAGGAATTTATGCGCTTCTTCAATGGTAATCAGTAGCTGTGGCGGTTCCAGACGGGCATCGCCTAAGGACTGCTCCACCCGTTTCACATACTCCTCATGGATCCGCCGGGTGAGGTAGTTGGCCACCAGAATGTAGGCCTCCAGCGCGGAGCCGTAGCGCCCAAATTCCAGCACCACCCCGCGGCGCTGTTCGGTGATGTAATTGAGGATGGTTTTTACCGAGTCGTCGATGGCTCCATCCTTACGCAAGAACTCAAAGCGCTCGAAGCGCTCTAGGCGGCGGGCAAGCGCGGTCAATGAGGCGGAGCTGATGTTGGAGTTTTCGACCACGTGCTCAATTTCCTCGGCGCTGGCGTCCAGCAGGCGTTTGATCCAGACGCTGCCCCATTTTTTGCGAAGGGCATAAGCAGCATCGATCATGCCATCTGAGAGGTTCATGGTGACCTTCAACATGGCGAGGTCTTCTGGTTCAATCTCGTCGTAACCGAGTGTGACCACATAGTCGTATTTGGCGTTACGCCGCCGTGAGGACTCCTCATCAAGGGTGAAAATGCTCACCTTACCGGGAAAAAGCTGGCGCAGCCCTTTGGCTTTGGGCCCGCGTTCATCAGCAACTTCCCAACCGTAATCGTTGTGCATGTCGAAGATCAGGTTCACCGCCAGATCACGCTGAATGATGCCCGAAAGAATGATCCGGGTGAGGAAACTTTTGCCTGTGCCACTCTTGCCAAAAACCCCGCTGGATCGCTCTACCAGACGCCTCAGGTCAAGGTTGACCTGAGTCTCCTCCAACTCTAGGGGTGTGCCAATGTTAAAGTGGGTGGCATCCTCGTGGCCAAAAACATCATCCACATCAGAGGCTTCCGCAATTTCCACCGGGGTGAAGTGACCGGGAATGGTTTTGACGGGTTTAGGTTCGCCGTTTTCCCCATCGATAGAGAGCATGGGCGCAACGTGGATCGTGCCAAAGGCGGCTGTGCCCACATAAATCTCGCGCAGAAAGGGATCGGTCAGATCGGGGGGATCGCTGCGAATGGCGGCATTGGTGCTGTCGAGCATCACATCGGTGATCATGCAAAAGAAGCGCTTCTGTTTGCCCCGCACCACCACATAGCGCCCAACAGCGAGGTCCTCGATCTCGGTCTCGCGGTCAAGTTTGACATCTAGTCCTTTGCTCAGGGAACCACCCACGACCACGCCCAAACGCCGACCGCCGCCCAAAGCGGGGCTTTCATCGCTTGAGTCGTCATTCTGGGGGACATTGGAGGTGCTGCCGTCGCGGGGAAACCAATCATCTAGATTATCAGGGTCAGGTACACGCCGGATCATCGACTATGCTGCTGCTCTCTTGGCTCTCACAGGAACGATTGTTCGGATTGTACCACAAAAGTGCTTATGGAGCCTGTGCTTCTTGGTCTCAGGTTCAAATCCGCTTCTGCACTGCACGCCACATCTGAAGCATCTCCTGTGCTGTGCGCTGTGAGTCGTAGCGGGCAAAGGCCAGCACCCGGCCGCGTTCGCCCATCGCCCGCAGCAACGCCCGATCCGCGAGCAGGGTTCGTGCGCCTTCCAAAAAAGCAGGGCTTCCCCCTGTCACGGTCAGCCCTGCGCCTGCTTGCCGTGCCGCTTCTCCAACTGGGATCCCGGCGCTGGTCAGAAGGGGCAGCCCTGCCGCGAGCGCCTCAGCCGCCGCCATGCCAAAGTTCTCCGAATCTGCTTCCGAGGGCATAATCAACAGATCAGCGGCACTCATGGCCTCGATCAGCGCCTTGTGTTCTAACAGCCCTGCCAGATGAAAACGATCCGCGCAGCCCTGTTGTTTTGCCTGTGCCTGAAGTGTCAATGCCATCCCCAATTCATCTGCGCCCGCCACGATTAAATGGGCGTTCTTTAACCCTGATAGGACTTCAAGGGCGATCTGAGGGCGCTTTTTGGGATGCAGACGCCCAGAAAACAGGATCAGAGGCGCTTCTGCGGGGATGTGCCAACGGGATCGTCCCTGCTCCCGTGGGGGGAGATTCCGGAAAGGGGTAAGGTCGATGCCGTTGGGCACGACCACAAGCGGGGGATGCAGTCGAAGCGCCCGCGCTGCTGCGGCTTCCCCCGGATCGGTGCAGTGAATCGCGGCGGCTCCGTTCAGGAAGCGCCAACCGACGAGCGATAGGTAGAGGCGTTTACGCAGACGGGAACGGTGGAGCGCATAGGGCAGAAGCTGCCCCCGGAGGGAGGTGGTGTAAGGCAACCCTGCCCTCTGGCAAAGGCGCATCAGGGGGTAGGCGGCATGAGTCCAGAGGACTTCTAGGTGGGCGACGGTTAAGGATGGCACCAGTGCTGCAAAAATGGGGATCAGGGCGGGGGCATAAAAAAAACTGCCCAATGAAGGCTGCCCCAAAGGCGTATAGATCACCTCCACCCCGTCCACGTTTAGCGGCACATTGAGGGGTAAATCAAGGCGGGATGTCCCTCCTGCGTCCGTGGTCAGGACTTTCAGGGGGACTCTAGAAGCGGCGATTTCCTCGCACAGGGCGGCAAGACTGCGCACCGGCCCGCCATAAACAAAAGCGGGCTTGTAGAAGGCGTTTACCACCACCAGATGGGGAAGTGCGTCCGGCAAAGTCATAGGCGGTCGAGGGCTTTGTGAAAAATTTCCTGAGCGCGCGCCCCATATTGATCCCAACCCCCGACTTGTGAAATTCGGCGCAAAGCATTGGTGCTCATTCGGTGACGCAGATCGGAATCATGGTAAAGGCGGAGGGTTTGCTCCCGGAGGGCAGCGGGATCACGGATGGGGACAATGAAGCCCTCCTGCCCATCCTCAAAAAGGGTGTGGGCAGCGCCGGTATTTGCGGTGGCGATCACGGGAAGCCCACAAGCCATGGCCTGCGCGACCACCAAGCCGAACCCATCTTCGACGCTGGCGATGACAAAGACCGAAGCAGTGGCGTAATAATCAGGCAGGGCGGATTGGGGCACCTGCCCCACATGGCGAAAGCGTCCCGCGTAACGGCGGAACCAAGGCCTGATCTCCTCCTGCACACCGCCCACCAGAAGCAGTTCAAAGTCGGGGAGGGGCGGCATGTCCGGGCCTGCAAAGGCCTCCAAGAGGTAGGGCACACCCTTACGCAAGCTCATGCCGCCAACATAAATCACGCGGAAGATCGAATCGGGTTTGGAGCGGGGTTGGAACTGAGAGACATTTACCCCAAAGGGGTTGAGGGCCAGCTTTGCAGGGCTGATTCCCTGCTCCACAAAGGTACGGTAGGCAAAATGCGAAGGGACGGTGATCACATCCGCCTGAGCGTACTCGGCCAATTCTCGACGCACGGCCCACGCGGGCACGGGGTCAGCGCGAACCCCCTGAAGGGCGTACTCCTCACGGAGAATGTGACGCTGGGCGACGATATGGGCTGATCCCCGATCACATACCGTTTTGATCCCACGCTGGTGGGCCACAGCAAAGGTTTTGACCCCGGTTTGGGCAAGGGCGATCACCAGATCACAATCAGGCAGATTTCGGGAGACCCATTGATCCTGAGTGTGCACCGAAAAGCGGCTGATCAGTTTGCTGAGGCGCATCAAACCAGCCCGCGCCAGTGTCAGTTCGATGAGGGGGAACAAGGGACGGGTGAGGGCATAGGGGCGTAGATCGGGGTCTACCCTGAACCGGGGATAACCGGTGAACAGGCGCAGCAGGTGATCACGCCGCGCCAGTTCGCGGGCGAGATCATACATGTAAAAGCGACCCACGGCAGAGACTACAACACGCATCGATGACAACAATATCCTAAAAGGGATTGTGCTGCCATTTTCAGGCTTACCCTCATCCCTCTGCGCCCACGACCGCTGCGCGGTGCCCGCCCGCACGCGGGAGAAGGGGGAAGGTTTCTTTTTGAGGGGCTTCCCCTCAATCTCCCCGCTAACAGCTCAAACTTCAAGGAAACCACAATAATTTTCAGGGAAACTGCTATACGCTGCACCTCCCCCTTCGGGGTAAAAGATGGGCAGCCACACGGGGAGCCCCTACGAGGGGATTTGGTAGGGGGTGAGACCCTATGGTCGCCCGATCATCCTCTCACGAACTCCCCCCAAAAAAGCGCCCCTGATTTTTCTAAACCGCCAAAAAACAGCCCGTTTTTTTGACCTCTGCGAGAATCGGTCAGATAGGTTCCGATAAATACATTTGGGTTT
>JACSRJ010000216.1 GCA_014879835.1 Anaerolinea sp. | reverse complement strand
ACGGCCACCCCAACGGCGACCTTCACCCCAACGGATACCCCGACCGCGACCAACACCCCGACCGCGACCTACACGCCCACGATCACCCTGACCCCATCGGCCACGTTTACCCCCAGCATCACACCTACTCCGCGCATTCGCTGCACAGTCGCGGCCAACACCCCAACCTTGGTCTACCCTGAACCGAATTTGGGTCAGACCCCGATTGGTACTGTACAGGTGGGACAAAATATGAATGTGATCGGAATTCGGGCTGTGGAGGGTTTTGCATGGTACTTTGTAGAGTATCAGGTGCGTGATAGTAAGATCAGCGGCTGGATTCAGGCCAGCAAGGTGAACGAGGTTACAGGCCCGTGTGAGTAACTGCGGAAGGGGGGAAGATGTTAGAGCGGTTCAAGTGGGTAATCTTCATTGGGGTAATCCTCGCCATTGGCGCGGGGATCATCACTCTCATCAGTTATCGTCCCAACCCAGTTGGGATCACGATCATCCCTCCGCCCCCAACGGGCACACCGCTCCCTACGGAAACCCCTACACCCCTTCAAATATATGTCACCGGGGCGGTGCTGCATCCGAATACCATCCAAGTTTTGCCCAGAGGCAGCCGGGTACAGGACGCAGTTCAGGCTGCCGGGGGATTCTCGCCGGATGCGGATGCGGCTCAGGTCAACCCGGTGAAGCTGCTCCGTGACGGCGATCAGGTACATGTCCCGCGCATTGGTGAAAGCATTACCCTTCCCACCGAATCAGCCAAGGCCAATCCAGACAGTCCAGTTTACATCAATACCGCCGACCTTGAGGAATTGATGCGGCTGCCGGGGGTAGGTGAAGCCATTGCAGGGGAGATCATTGCCTATCGGGAAGCACACGGGCCTTTTAAGTCCCTTGAGGACCTCGATGCGGTTCCCGGAATCGGGCCAGCGCGTCTGGCGCAGTGGGAAGGTCTGATCAGTTTTGATCAGTGATGGGGGCCCAAAAATCCTCGTTGACACTGATTTCAACTGGTGCTACCCTGTAATTTGTGGCACCAATCTGCCCAATGTACTTCAATAGGTGAGGGTGTATATCGAAACCATGCAGGGTGATACAGGCGATAATGCTTTTGGGATTGATCCGCGCCGCGTCCTCTGTTTGGGGGCGCGTTTTTTGTGTCTAGGGTACACCCCTGATCGGAAAGGAAATGTATGAGTCCATCTGAACAGCAAGGTCTGGTCATCAAGACCCACAGCGGCTTCTATACTGTCTTCAGTGGGGATCGCAGCGTTATTTGTCAACTTCGAGGAACCCTCAAACAAGCCGACCGAAAAACTGAGCTTTGTGTCCTTGGGGATCATGTCACTTTTGAAGTCTTGAGTGATGGCAGTGGGGTGATCAGCGCCATTCATCCCCGATCCCGGTCGCTCTCCCGGGTGGAGCCTTCCGCCTACGCAGGTACAGCCGCCGAACGGCAGCAGATCATTATCGCTAACCCCGATCAGGCTGTTTTTGTTTTTGCGGCTGCGAAACCAACCCCTAATCCCCGCCTTGTGGATCGTTTTTTGGTTGCGGCCGAAAATGCGGATATTCCCTCCATTGCCCTCGTCCTAAATAAGATTGATCTGGTCGGTGAGGGCGAGGCCCGAAGCATCTTTGGGCTGTACGAACGGATCGGTTACCCGGTTTTTTATGTAAGCGTCAAAGAACGTCAGGGGATCGAAGGGCTGCGTGATTTGCTCAGCAGCAAAATTTCGGTGTTCACAGGGCCTTCCGGGGTGGGCAAGACCAGTCTACTCAACGCGATCCAGTCGGGGTTGGGGCAGGCGGTTGGTGAAGTCAGTCAAAAACTGACCAAAGGTAAACATACCACCCGCAACGCGGAATTGTTTGCGCTCGATCAGGGCGGATATATCGCCGATACGCCCGGTCTGCGTACCCTCGCCCCGTGGGATGTGGAACCCGATGAATTGGACGCTTATTACCTTGAATTTCGCCCCTTTATTGAGCACTGTCAGTTCAGCGACTGCACCCACCAAAGCGAGCCGGGATGTGCTATATGCGCGGCTGTGGAAAAGGGGCAGATCAGCCCAGAGCGTCTCGATAGTTATCACCGCCTGCGCGAAGAACTAGAAGCGCAGTACGTGTATTAATCCGTACCAATGAAAGTCTACCCCCTATCCCCTTACGGTACCCACCTGCAAGGCGTTAGGGGGAATATTCCTGAACGCCCACCTCAAATCATCGCTGATTCTAAAGTGGTGTGGTTGGTCACTTTCCCCAGAAAGAAAGCACCGTGAGTGGGATGTTTGGTTGGGTGGGATCATCGGTGCGCACATGAATGCGAAATTCATGCTGACCACCCATGCCTTCGTGCATGGTGAAGCGGAGTCTGATCGAGGCTTCTTCACCCGGTTGTAAGATCGTCGAACTGACGATAGCGCGAGGCGGTCAACACCCCTGAAGCAGTTCAACCCGAGGTTCACCCAAAATGCTCAGGGGACGATCCCCAACATTCTTGAGGCGGAAAACGCTCTCCACCTGCTGCTCAAAGGCCACTATGCCGTGATCGATCTGGGTCTGATCGATCTGGGCACGTGGCGCCCCTGAAACTTGTGGGGTGAATGTGGGACGCTGATTAGCCGCAATGGCCACAACGATTAGGACTGCAATTGCGAATAGGCCACCAACGATCAATAAGGGTGCAACCATTGATCGGCGCTGGGAGGGCGGTGACGATTGTTTCTTGGGACTCAAGTACCTACTCCTTTCCAAGTTATCGGCAGTGAATCCTGCCTCCGTGCTGAAGCCGGCAGCACAACTTAACGAAGAGACGCTTCCTCATCAAGGGTAAGTTGATATTGACTGGCCCGCTGTTCATCTGTCCACATGCTTTTGATATAAGCGATCACCAGCAGGATTTGCTCATCGCTGAGTACCTCTCCAAAGGCAGGCATCAGATAAAATCGGGTTAGATCACTGAACCCACCTTCGGTCACATAACGAATGAGCAGGGCGTCACTGTGATGCCAACTATGCCCTGATTCATTATGGGGTGGAGCACCAATGCGTCCAGTAGCATCTGGCTCCAAAGGCGCTTCAGGGAACTGCCCACGCCCTTCCGGGCCATGACAAGCAGCACAATGCTGCAAGTAGATGGCTTGGCCTTTTTGTAACGCCGCCGCCTCAAAAGACCGATCAAAGATTCGGATATGCGGCAGTGAGGCATTGTGAGCGGGTACAGGTGCAGCTAGAACGGGCGGCACGCCCCTGCCGGCCAGCATCACCAAGGCTAACAGGAAACAACTTCCCACCACCCCTATCACCAGAAGTCCTACCGACAGGCAAGTGATCTGCTCTTTGTTATCATCCATCAAAATATGATTAGGTGCTTACAAGATGATAATAAGTATAAGATTGATAGGCAAAATTATAAAGAAGAAATTGTCGAGAGCAATGATGGATAGACGATAGGAGTGACGCACCTGCCCTCAAAACTCCTATCCCTCTTCTCCAAACTGGGGACGGGCACCGCGAAGCGGCCGCAAAGGGGGATGAGGTCGATCATCGAAGGGCGTGTTTTCAGATGAATTCTAAACGATTGGAGCACTATCCAAGGTGTGGGGCAAGGTGAAGGTGAAACAAAGCCCTTGCTGGGAGCGTTCTGCCTTAATGCTGCCCCCATGCAGACGCAGTAGTTCACGGGTGATGGTCAAACCCAACCCACTACCGCCTGAGTCGCGTTCGCGGGATTCGGTGCCCCGCCAAAAACGGTCAAACAGATGTTGAACTTGCTCCTCATCAAGTGGGTTGGCACTGTCGTTATAAATCGAGATAACCAGCCCTGTTTTATCCTCTTCTATCTTGATTTCGACGCGCCCCTCAACCGGTGTGTGATTCAGCGCGTTACTCAGAAGGTTGTCAAATACCTGTTGCAAGCGGTGAGGATCGACGTAAACCGGATTCAACCCGTCTGGCAAAACACTTGCCACCCGAATACCGCTGTCCTGAAAGAGCGGTTGAAAGCGCTCAAGGATCTGTTTGAGCAAGGGCACAATAGAAGTTGATACCCGTTTAAGGGGCAGCCGATCCGCTTCGGCTAAGGTGAGCAGGCGCAGATCTTCAACCAAGCGTGCTAGATGCAGCACTTGATCGTATGCAACCCCAAGGTGGGCTGTATCAAGAGGGTAGACCCCATCCATCATGGCTTCAAGGTGACCCCGCATCACGGTGACTGGGGTGCGCAGTTCATGGGCAACATCGGCGGTCAGGCGCTGTCGTTGTGCTTCGCCTGCTGCGAGTCGTGCAGCTAAATCGTTAAAGACCGTTCCCAGACGGCGAACCTCATCCGTGCCTTTGATCTGGATGGGCGACCGAACTCCCGGATGCCAGCGGTCGATCTGCTCAGTCAGATCGCGCAGGGGTCGGGTTAGGCTGTAGGACAATCCTATACCCAACCCAAAAACCAATACGCCGCCTGCCACCGCTGTGAGCAATAAACCGGTGGTAATACCTTGCGCAAACTGCTGCTCAGCTTCGATCAGGGCCACTGTACCCGGGGTCTGCTCACCCAAAAAACCGATGACACCTGATGCCCCATACAGAAGAACAGTGCGATTGGGACCTATCTCGGTGAGATTCTTGCCCACCCAGTTGGACTGGCTAGCAGCAGTGATACGCCCTTTTGCATCTGCCAAGAAAATCTGAAATCCCCGTCCTTCGGAGGCTGCGCCCTCACCGTTTCCAGTGCTTGAGGAACTGATTCTCTCACCACGTTCACGGAGCGGCAGCAGCATTTCGGCCCCCTCCCATGTGCCATGATCAAGATAGTAGGCTTCCAGTGTGCCTACCAAATCAACCCCAAAACGGGACTTATTACTGATATTTACATATTGACTGAAACTGGTTTCAACGGATAACCATACCACTAACGCTACAACGAGAATCACCACAAAAGTGATCACCAATAATCCAAGGGATAGGCGCAGCCACAGTTTGTTGGGCTTGAGCGCTTTATAGGGCACGCTGGTACGTGAGTTTGAAGGCAATCTATTCATGATCGGGTTTGAGGCGGTAACCCACTCCATAAACCGTTTCAAGGTACCGGGGATTGCGAGGATCATCTTCAAGCTTGTTTCGCAAGTTTTTCAGATGCACATCAATGGTGCGTTCATAAGCTGGATATGCCTCACCCTGAGTGATGTCGAGTAGTTCCATTCGGGTGAAGACACGCCCCGGGCGCGCAATGAGGGTTTGCAGCAAACTGAATTCACTTGGGGTCAGTTCTACCCGCACCCCATCCCGAGTCACAATCCTCGTTTCAGGATTCAGTTCCAATCCACCCACCCTGTAGATCGTCGCCTCAACAGTGCCATCCAAACCTGTACGCCGTAAAAGCGCCCTTACCCGTGCTACCACCACCCTAGGGCTAAAGGGTTTGGTGATGTAATCATCTGCGCCAATTTCCAGCCCTGTGATTTGATCAATATCGTCTATCCGTGCGGTCAGAAACAGCAGCGGCACGCTGCTCTCCTTTCGGATCAGACGGGCTGCCTCCCAACCGCTCATCTCGCCCATCATCACATCCAAGATGATCAGATCAGGATGCTCATGACGGGAGGCAAATACTGCGTCCCGTCCATTGCGCACAGTCAGCACCTCGTAGCCTTCCGCTTTCAGATAGGCACTTACGGTATCTAGGATATGCTGTTCATCATCTGCCAGAAGAATCTTTTTGCTCATGGTTTCCATTATCGCATAGGTGTCCAGCATATTCTCAGCGGGGTTGGGTAATGACGGGAGCACTGCCTTGCCAACTTCTCATATAAACGATCAGGTCATTGATCTGTGCCTCACTCAAACGCCCACCCCATGCGGGCATGAGGGTACCATTCACCCCCATTGCGATGATTTGATGTATCTGTGTATCGGAAACCCCATCCAAAAAAAGTGCGTTGTTTAGGGCAGGGGCAATTTGGGTGCCGTACCCCGATTGCCCGTGACAAGAAACACAGGTGATGCTAAACAGACGGGCACCCCGGGTGATCGCTTCAGGACTCATATCAAGGGGCTTTGCCTCTACCACAGGGATGGCGATGCCTGCGGTCTGAACCTCTTGCCAGCGCTGGATGAGCGCTACCACAGCATCAACTTCGATGTCCGTAAACGCATTATCCCACCCCGCCATTAAGGTACCCGGTACACCCTGCTCAATGCGTCGAACCAGTTCAAGGCTGTCCGTTACGCGCAGAGTCTCGGTGTTCAGGGCTGGAGCCAGCGCTGATCCCTCTAGGTTAACCCCATGACAGGCAGTACAGTTTTCCGCATATAACTTCAGCCCAGTGGCTAGAGCCTCTCCCCCGGGGAGACTGCTCACGGTGGTGATCATCGCCTCTGGGATTTCCGCGACGACCATCTCCGGAGGGATCACCCCCTTCGCATCAGCCAGCGCATAGACAGCTTGCCAACTGCCTTGTTGAATCAGCGCAATTAAGCCGTTGATCTGGGTATCACTCAATATGCCCCCTTCAGCTACCCCATAGGCAGCCATCTGGGTTCCATAACGCCCTCGCTCAATCGTTTTGAACAGCGTCTCAGAATCCATGCTGCTGGCGATATTGAGGGCGGGGTAGGTCACAAGACCTTCGCCAGAGGCACCATGACAAATGATGCACTGCTCTACATAGACCGCCATTCCTTCACTGATCGCTTGTTGTAACTGCTGATCCGCAGCACGTGCCTGAAGGGTGGGTTCACGCAGGACTGCCATGGCTAAGGTTAACATCAACAGCCCTGTTGCCATGAACCCGATCCACGCTAAGTTGCGATTCATAATGTTTCTCCTCTCCTGCACACCTTACGGGTAAACGACATCACTGATGCTGGTTCTATCGCGTTCGATACGGATTCCGGTATCCACCTTGACCTGCCCTTCAACAAGGGTGATCGGAAACCGATCCAAAGGACGTGGAGCAGGAGGATTAATCACTTGCCCAGTGGACTCAAATGCGGAAGCGTGACAAGGGCAGATGAACTGACCTTTTTCTGGATTCCACGGGACAGCGCACCCCAGATGTGTGCATTTGTGATAAAGCGCCAGAAAACCACCGTCTTGTTGTCGCACAAGGTAAAAACGCCCATTGGTGATCGGGGTGACACTCCCCAGTGGAAACGAATCAACTGCGCCGAGGTCAAAAACACTGCCGAATTTGCCCTCAACGATACGTGGGGCAAAAAAACTCAGCCCTAGTGCCCCAGTGGTGAGCGCTGCTGCGCCCCCTGCTACAGCCCATGCCAGATGAAGAAATTCGCGGCGGGACATTCCTTTGGGGGTGTCCCCACTTGAAACGGTTTGAGTCATCACAGCACCTCCCAAGGGAGCATCAACATCATACCTTCGCCTCGAAACGCGATCCCGATCACTGTCAGCACCACAAACGAAACCACCAGCACCACAAACAAGGACTGACGCGCTTCATCCCGGTTGGCTCTGAACAGCGCTTTGATGAGTACATAAAACAGCCAAAGGCTTAACAGTACAAAGCCTAAAGGAATCCACCCATTACTGATCACCGAAGGCAGAGAGGGCATAAGAGCCGGCAGATCAAGCACATATTCATCCAACAGCACCAGAAGAGGTGTGACCACCAATGCCGTTACTGCCCCCACCCATGCCATACGCCGTCCCTTTAAGGATCGAAACCAGATGCCCTCGGAGTCGGAATCAAAGTGTAAATAAGGGAAGACCAGCAGCCCCACCATTGCCAGTGCAGGAATGACAATGGCCCCGAACATCGGATGGAAGTGCAGCAGCAGTTCTTGCAGTCCCATAAAGTACCAAGCTGCCTTGGCAGGATTGGGGCTGTGGTTGGGATCAGCGGCCGCTTCAAGAGGGGCGTTAACCCAAGAGGCCCACAATACCAAAAGCGCTAACACAACCAAGGCAAAAACAAACTCGATGCTTACCAGATGAGGCAGTGTGGGTACTTTCTCCTGCTGTTCCTTCTCCGCTTTTACCGTGGCCGAAGACGCGGTGGGATCACTGCGTTTTGGCAGGTTTCGGGGTACGGAAAGTGAATCTTTGCGTACCCGCCAGATATGGAAGGATCCCGCAAAAAACACCAGCATCGGGATGATCGCCACATGCAGCCCATAGAAGTTGGTGAGGGTTGCCCCACTCACCTCTGAACCGCCAAGGATCAACCGGGCCAGTGGCTCCCCAATGAGCGGGAGATAACCCAGCAGGCTGGTACCTACGGTAACGGCCCAGTAGGCCAGTTGATCCCAAGGCAGCAGATACCCAGTGAAGTTTGCACCCACAACCAACAGCAGCAGGAACACCCCCAGCACCCAGTTGAACTCACGGGGGGGGCGAAGCCCTCCAGTGAAGAACACTCTCAGCAAGTGCAGAAAAACCACGATCACAAGCAGATTGCCGCTCCAATGATGCAGATTGCGCACAAGCTGGCCAAAATTGACCTCGGTCTGCAAACGGAGCATATCTGTGTAAGCGGTTTCGGGTGTTGGGGTGTAGACAAACATAAGCATGATCCCCGTCCCCACCAAAATGGTCAACAGGAGGATTGCCAACCCACCAAGACCCCACGTGTAAGTGAACTTCAATGAAGCCTTGCTCACCTTGCTGGGATGAATGTGCAAGATCAGATTGTTCATGACGTAACGGAGCCGTGAGCGGTCATCTACTAAGGGCAGGTCATCACGGCTGATGGACTCGACAACCCGTTGGGTAATTGCTTCTGGTCGGGGATCAATGCCTGTCATGGGAATTCTCCTGATTCATATTCGGGCGTTTATGAGGCGAAATCAACAAGATCAAGGAGTCTGGGTGCGTGAGTTGTTTTTGCCGTTGCCGTTACCGTTGCCACCACCCCTGCCATTCCCATTACCACCACCGGCACTACCACCGCTGCCGTTGCTGGAGCTGTTCCTGCCCGGTCCACCCCAAAGCTGACGTCCATTGGGGTCACGCAGGATGATGTGCTCACCCGTCTCCACTTTGAGGATGTCGCCTACCATAAACTGACCGTTTGACCAGAACCCAAGCACCTCAACAGTATCACCCGCAGCCAAGGTCACGCCCTGACTTTGCCAGAACTGCGGCTGCCCCATTTGCAGCATCACCGTATTGTTATCCGTTGTGTTGAGGGTCACACTACCGTTGACCACACTGGCAAGGACACCCTTGAGTGTGATCCAGTCTTCCGGGGCAACTTGAATCTGCGGCTGCGGAGTCCCACTTCCTGTGCTGCCCCCGCCCTGTGCGCCACCATCACTCTTTACATTTTCGGCACCGCCTGACCACATCGGCTGGCCACTCTCGGTGCGAAGGGTAAGCTGCACGGAGCCGATGGTTACTAACCGCGCATGGGTCTGCTGCCCATTAAAGAAGCCATCCACGGTGACGGTGTCACCCACTGCCAGAACGATATTCTGTGCCTTCCAATAGGTGGGAGGGCCCAATTCAACATAGACACTGCCGGTTTCCGTAAGCAGATCAAAACCGAAATCATCCAGTTTCGTGATCGTGCCAGTGGCCTGCCAGAGGGTGCCTATACCATCCTGTGCCACCAGATTGGTACCTGAGGGATTTGGGGCAGGCGTACCCGTTGGATTGCTGTTTGTTTTACCTTGCCCAGAGACCCGATTGGGCGTAGGAGTGGTTCCTAACAAAGCTGATTCCACTGAACTGCGCTCAGTAGACCGTGATGCATCCACCAGCCCAACCCCAACGACTGCGACCATGGCCAAGCCCAGCAGAAAGATCACCAATTTCTGTATCATGGTTGTTTCTCCTTATAGAACGATTGCGCCTGAAAGCCGCCTTTGTGGGTTCATCGGTGCAATCAAGTGTTTGTCATTGAGCATATGATGCCGGAGAGTTATGTAGACATTGTGAAGAGAAAATGTTGGTTTGATGTAGGTGCGGAATCCTTCAGCCCTTGACCCTCAGGTGTGTGATAAATCCATTGCAAACACACATCCCCCTCTCTTCAAAACCTTTTGTCTGGTACACTTGCGGGGATTGGTATTAGGGAAGGGGAATATTTTGATGCGGCTGATCCTTGCCCGGCACGGGCAGTCCTATGGGAATGTTGACCCCGAAAAGTATAAAGGGGTTGATGCGCCACTCACGCCTCTTGGGGAAGGGCAAGCAGATAATTTAGGGAAATGGCTCAAACGTCACCACGCGGAAATCGATCTGATCCTTGCCAGTCCACTCAAACGTGCGCTGCAAACGGCCCAAATCGTTAATCAATATCTGCAACTTCCCCTCCAAATCATTGAGGATCTGAGTGAAATCCCCGTTTACGATCTACCCCGGCTGGATCAGCGCGTGCACCCCGCAAAGCCGGACTTGAGCCGGGAGAGCGCCGAAGATTATCGGGCTTATACCCAGCAGTCGGAGCGGGTTTATAACCTGCTCTTGGGGTATCTGGGGCGAGAGAAACCTATTCTGGTAGTCTCGCACGGGGGAGCAATGGGAACTCTGATGCGCCTGATCCTCGAACGCCATGATATTTACTTTCAGACCAACAATACCGGTCTGAATTTCCTCAATTGGGAAAATGGGAACTGGAAGTTCGCGGGGATGAATCACTTACAACACCTAACACCGGAGATGATCACATGAGTCTGCGACCTGAGGTCATCCACTTCAGCGAAGAAGTGCGTGAGGCACTCCATGCCGATAAACCCGTGGTGGCTCTTGAAAGCACCATCATCGCTCATGGGATGCCCTACCCAACCAACCTCGAAGTGGCCCAAGCCTGCGAAGCCCTCGTGCGCGAAGCCGGCGCTATCCCTGCCACCCTTGCGATCATTGATGGGGTGATTCGGGCGGGACTAACTGGCCCTGAACTGGAACGAATGGCGACTGATAAAAAAGTGCTCAAGGCTGTTGAGCGCGATTTTCCTTTGATCGTGGCCCGTAAAGCAACCGCGGCGGTCACTGCCGGGAGCAGTCTGGCTATTGCCGCCGCCGCCGGAATTCGGGTTTTTGTGACAGGTGGCATTGGTGGGGTGGGGGCACTGGCAGCGCAGGATTTTGACATCTCTGCCGATCTGGTGGCAATTGCCCAGTACCCCTGCCTAACGGTGTGTTCGGGCACCAAAGCGTTTATGGACATTCCCGGCACCCTTGAATATCTAGAGACTCTGCGGGTTCCAGTGATCGGTTATCAGACCAGCGAGTTCCCCATGTTTTATACCCGCAGCAGCGGTTGTAAGTTGGAGTGGCGCGTCAATACCCCTGAAGAAGCTGCAAGTGCGCTGGCAGCGCAGTTAAAAATCAGCGCGCAGGGGGGGATGCTGTTGGGGGTTCCGGTGCCAGAGGCGGAGGCGCTTTCTGAGGCTGAAACACGCCGGGCCATTGATGCGGCGCTGGCCCAACTTCGGGAACAGGAGATCGTGGGAAAAGCAGTCACCCCATTTATGCTGAGTGCGATCAAGGCGATCACCGGGGAGGCAAGTTTGCGGGCCAACGTCGCCCTCATTCACAATAATGCGCGTGTGGGAGCACAGATCGCCGTGGCCTTGTCTGCGCTGGAATAGTGCCTCCCCTCCACCCGATGATGGGTTGGGCTGAGGGGATACGAGATGTGCTGCTGTTGTTTTTTAACCACCAGCCTCTAGTTCCCGACGGAAATCCACAAAGCGATAACCGACCCCGCGTTCCGTGAGGATGTAACGAGGATTTGCGGGGTCTTCCTCGATCTTCTCTCGAAGGTAGTTAACATACAGCCGCACGTAGTGGGTTTCATCGCGGTATTCATAGCCCCAGACCTTTGCCAAAAGCTGCTCATGGGGCACAGTCCAGCCTGCGTTTTCGGTCAGATGATAAAGCAGACGGTACTCAGTGGGGCGCAGTTTAAGGCGCTCCCCTGCGACAATCACTTCGCGCCGATTCCAGTCAATGCTAAGCCGATCATCAATTTTGAGGACGGCACTTTCGGGCGCGGAAGTGGTGATCTCGGTGCGCCGTAAAACCGCCCGCACGCGGCTAATCAACTCACGCGGGCTGAAGGGTTTGGTGACATAATCATCTGCGCCCAATTCTAGACCTCTCACCCGATCATCTTCCTCACCTTTGGCCGTGAGCATGATGACCGAAACGGTGGAGAACTCACGCAGCATCCGCAGCACCTCAAAACCATCAAGGCGGGGCATCATCACATCAAGCAGCACCAGATCAGGCAGCTGCGTGCGGATCGCCTCAAGAGCACCCAGACCATCGTGGGCTTCAACCACTTGGAAACCCTCGAGTTCAAGATTCATTCGGATAAAGGTGATCATGCGCGGCTCGTCATCAACGACGAGCACACGCTGTTTTTCGCGGGGGGTAGAACGTTTACTAGATGCCATAAGGGAACTTGTATCTGATTACTCGCGGAAGGGCTTGTAGATGTCCTCTTCCTCAGCGGACGGAAGGATTTCGATAAACGAGATGCGAGTGAGCGGGAAAATCACCGTGTTCACTTCTTCCAGAAGCATTTCAACGGGCTTATTATCCCGGCGGCGCGGGTGTTTGCCGATGAGCAAAGTATCTTTTGTGTCTGGCAGTTCTTCCACCTCTAAAACCAGAGGTGGATCACTCACGAAGTGAACGAATAAGGTAATGGGCATTGATCAAGGCCTCCAAATGCCTTAGGTGTTATTTTCAATCATTTTAAAAAAAACGCGGCACACAAGTTTGCCAAAGCGCACCTCGTCGCCGTCGCGCAGTACTCGCGGCTGATTGGGAACCAAGCGCTGACCATTCAAGTGAGTTCCGTTGGCGCTTCCAAGGTCAATCAAAGTGAGAGTATCCTCACCACGTCGAATGATCGCGTGCATTCTGGACACACCATTTTCGTACCCACCATAAGTACTCATATCAATCGTGGGGCGTACCGAACTGCTGGGATCATAGCGCCCGACGGTGGTCTCTGTGCCGGGTTTGATCTCCACCATGTTGGGGTTATCCCGCACCTGAAGCATGATCACCGCATGTTGACTGAATCGCGCTGTGCCCCAAGTGTTTTTGCCCTCAAGCTGCACGGTTGAACGCGCCAGCTTCCGTGTGGCGGTCAGGTCCCCACCAAACAATACCTGCCCGCACTCTTCGCAAAAAAGTACACCTTCACGGTTTCCGTGCGCGCAAAAAGGGCAAACTTTCATCGTTCGTTATCTCTCCTATCTTGGGATGTAGCGAGGAGGAGCATCTTGGTCCCATATTTGAGATTTTTTTGACCTTCATCAGAGAGCGCATGGGTTTGGCTGACCCGCCGAGCTTCGGCCATGGCGGCGTTGGCCAAATCTTCTTGACCTGCGGCCAAAAGACGAGTCGCTAGGTTTTCTAGTTTTCGAGTGGCCTCACGCACGTCCCCTTTTTGAATTGATTCCACTGCTTTCTGCTGCATTCGGTAAAGGGTGAGTTTACCAAGTGCGTCGAGAATCGCTAAAGGGGGGTCTTCATCCGGAGGATTATCACGCACTTCGATTGAAGTATCTGTGACCACCTGATGCAGGGTGTGGTTCTCCCACATGATGTCACCACTAGCCACAATGCGCATCAGGCTTCGGAATCCCTGATGACGCAAGGCCGGCATCTGTAACTGCACCAACACGCTGGTGTTCATCTTGGGTTGAAGCTGCCCCAACTGTAAGGGGTCTGCATCCACTGTCACAGGCTGCGGGGTGGGGATTAAGCGGAAAGCGGATTCAACCACAATATCAGGGTCTGGGGCTAAAGAGAGGGTCAGGCGCTCTGCCAGTGCATCCCCTAGAGACCGGATGCGCTCATTAAGAAACCGTACCACCGCGCTTGGGGACCGAATATATTCGGTATACCCCCCGGTGCGGCTGGCGATGCGATCCAAAAAGGAATCATTCCACTCTTCACCAAAGCCCATAGCGCTGATACCGATTCCATCTTGGGCGGCTTGTTCAGCTAGATTGAGGCATTCCTGCTCATCTCCATAGGTACGTCCATCGGTGATCAAAACCATATGGTTCACATAGTTGCGCCCCAAATAGCGTTTGATCTCGTCGTAGCCGGTCTGAAGCCCTTGATAGATTTCGGTGCCCCCATTGGCGGTCAGGGTTGTGACCATCACTTTGGCCGCATTTTTATCGGCAAGTGGCGCGGCCTTGATCAACACTTCTGCCCGATCACTGAAGGCCACCACCGAAACCACGTCATGCTCTCCCAACTGATCGATGATCTGATGGGCTGCATACTTGGTTCGTTCCAAACGCACCCCATTCATGGAGGTGCTGCGATCCACCACGAGGCACACATTCACAGGTGAAACCAGTTTGCTGCGTTCAATGGTACGGTCTGGGATGATCTCGACCAGCAGGTATAATACCTGTGGCTCGTCCATCTTGGTTAATACACGCTTACTAGGGGTGACTCGCAGGGAGAAGTATTCCGGGGTCTCTGGGCGCGTATGGTATCTCTGATCGTATTTCTGGCGAGCCTGTGCATCGCCCAGAATCTGGTACGCAGCCGAAATATCTCGATATTGGTTAATCGCCCCGGGGTTTTTGTTCACATCGGGATGTAACCGCATACTTGCCTGACGAAATGCGCGCCGAATATCTTCATCTAGAGCATTCGGTGACACCCCAATAATGGTGTACAAATCCTGTTCGTTACTCATAATTCCCTCAAGTCCCTCTGCAACGGGGACAGTTTGCGTTACAGCTTCAGGATGAGGGCGAATTCCTATCCGGGTAGCTGGACGAGAATGACAGTCACATTGTCGTTACCGCCTCGTTCATTCGCCATCGCTACTAGTTTATCACATGCGTCTTGGGGTGTGGCAGTATTTTTGACAACAGTTACCAACAGATCCTCAGGAACCTGATTCCACAACCCATCACTGCATAAGAGAATCCTTGATCCAGCGGGTAAGCGGCGGGTTGCGGTGTCGATCTCGATTTGGTCATTTTGCCCAATGGCGCGATAAAGGACGTTACGTTGGGGATGAAAAGGCGCTTCCTCTGGGGTGATGTGATCGAGTTCGATTAAGCGCTGCACCAGAGAGTGATCTCGGGTAATCTGATCCAACCCGTCACGGCTGAGCAGATACGCACGACTGTCACCCACATGGGCAAAATAGGCCCACTCCCCCACAATGGCGGCCGCGGTGACGGTGGTGCCTCCGTCGGGAATTTCGTCGGAGACAATGTCATTTGCCTTCTGCAAAGCGCCTACCAACACATCACCAATAATCGGACGTTCCACCCCTTCTTTGACCGAAACAAGGCTGAGGTAGAACTCCTTGAGGATGTATTCAGCGATCACCTTGGTGGCAAGGGCGGAGGCCCGTTCTCCCTCTAAGTGTCCACCCATCCCATCAGCGACGACAAATAACCCAAAATCCGGTGTGCCAGCTGTGCTTACTTGGGTGCTGAAAAAGGCATAAAGCGAATCTTGATTGTTGGTTCGGACAGCACCCACATCACTGTTGATTCCGAAGACCAAGTGTTTGTTGGGTGAACTGGAGGTGATTTCCTCCTCGTCCAGACGGCGCGTAACCCCCAGCGGAGCCAGCACATCCGTGGTTGGCGGGCGGGGCACAGCAATAGGCGTTTCAGCATTGACCAAATCTTGGATGATAGGTTCGGGCGCGGCAGTATTCACGACCGCACCGGGCGCGCTCACTTGAGGTTCAGGGTGAGGGGCATTGGCAGGCTTGCTTTCAACGGGCTTGGCGTCTACGGATTTGGCGTCGGTTTTGTCTTTTCCGGGCAGTGGTTGTCCAGCCCCGAAAAGACGGCGAAAAAATCCCATGTTCCCTCGACTCTCAGGCTTAGAGGTTCAGTGCATAAACACAATGATCGGTTGAGCCGATGTAAAGCACGTTGCCAACAACACATGGGGACGAGGTGATAGGCCCGTCGGTCGGAAACTTCCAACGCAGCAGACCTTTTTTCGGCTCCAGGCTGTAAACGTGTTGATCTACCCCGCCAAAATAGATGGACTCGTTAGCGACCACAGGGGAGGAAATGACCTGCCCCTCAGTCTTGTACTTCCACAATTCGCGCCCGTTCATACCGATGTCGAGAGCGTAAAGGTGTCCATCAGCAGACCCCACAAAGAGGGTACGCCCTAAAAGGGCAGGGGTAGAGATAATCGCATTTTGGGTGCGGACCCGCCACACCGCCCATCCAGAGGCAACATCAATGGCGTACAGATGTCCGTCCATCGAACCAATATAGGCAATCTGATCGTGGATAAGAGCGGAAGAAGTCACAGCCCGACGTGCTTTAAAGCGCCATTTGATCGCCCCAGAGAGGTCCAGCCCGATCACCTCGCCGTTTTCTAGCCCGATCACAATTCGATCATCGGTGACTGCGGGTCGACTGCGGATGGGGGCGCTGCCTTCAAATTTCCATGCGAGACGACCGTTCATGACTCGGACGGCGTAAAGTTTACCATCGTCGCTGCCCACAAACACATGGCCATGCATCGCATTGGGTGAAGATCGAATGGGTGCGCCTGTACCCAGCGTCCACTGCACCTTCCCGGTACGTGAATCCACCGCGTAGAGGGTGTGATCTTCCGATCCAAAGAGGATCAGATTCTCCTCGTTGGCAATAGCAGGTGTCGTGGAGATTCCACCTTCGGTAGGAAATTTCCATTTAAACGCGCCGTCCGAAGCATTGAGCGCATACAGGTTGTTGTCATATGCGCCTACATAGATCATGTTTTTATAGTGAATGGGGGTCGAGCGAATCTCATCTTCACAGCGGAATTTCCAGATGGCCTGAATGCCAGTGGTCGCATCAAAGTTTCCAGCCTCAAAAGAGGTTGTCCCTTGAATGTATTGGGTTTTGATGCCCGCCGGACGCACCTGTTTGTCAAGTGCCTCAATCGCTGCTTTCATAGCACTAGCGCTGTCAAAACGCTCCGAAGGATTGTAACTCAGAGATTGCATGACGATCTTGGCAAAACCTTCTGGGACATTTGGGTTGATGTCCCGGATGGGGCGTTCTAGGAAGCTGAAAGGAGGTTCCACGCGGGGATCGCGCCGGGTGAGGATATGGTGCAGGGTTGCGCCCAAAGCATACATATCACCAGCAGGGGTCGCCTCGCCCTTATACTGCTCTGGCGGTGAGTAACCCTCGGTGCCGATTTGGGTTCCCTTTTTCTGATCCTGACTGAAGGCTTTGGCGATACCAAAGTCGATCAGTCTGACCACGCCGCTGGCGTCAATCATCACGTTGGAAGGTTTCATATCGCGGAAGATGATCGGCTCCTGCCGGGTGTGCAGATAGTTCAGCACATCACACAGTTCCAGCGCCCATTTTTTGACCATTTCAAAGGGTAAAAAGTCCGGCACGGAGTTCACGATGGCTTCAAGATCACGCCCGTTGATGTACTCCATCACAAGATAAGCACGATCACGGCTGGCGAAGTAGTCAAAAATCTTGGGGATTGCCGGGTGGCTTAGCTCTGCAAGTATATTCGCCTCACGCTCGAAGTTGCGGATGGTAAGTTCCCGATGCTGTGGGTCGGAAGCGAGGTTGAGCATTTCCTTGACGGCAACATTGCGCTGCACAGTCGGAAAGTGCATATCTCGGGCCAGATAGACCGACCCCATACCACCAACCCCAAGCACCCCGGTGATCTTGTATCGGTTCTGAAGTACTGAACCGACTTGCAAACCACCATTAGACCCCTGTTGATGTTTGGGATCCCCTGCGAACTTCTGTGTTTCAACCATGATCCGTCACCATAAAAACTTAAATATGGAGGAGATGATGACAATGATTGTATTATAGATTACGATAAGATCGAACGCAATGAACCTAAAACGCGCTACGTGCAATATTCGCTTTACCTTCACCTGCCTTTTTGTGCCATCCACTGTACTTATTGTGCATTTAATATCTTTACCCGCGCCCAAAAGTTGATCCCTCACTATGTACGCGCCCTTCAGAACGAACTTACAATGGTGCAGCCGCCATCTGAGCCAGTTCATACCATTTATTTAGGCGGGGGTACCCCAAGTTTGCTCGCTCCAACCCAGATTGACACCCTGCTCAAAACCTGCCAGCGCGCTTACACCCTGAGCCGTGACCCTGAAATCACGATGGAGATCAATCCCGGCGATGTGGATCAAGGTTACCTTGAGTCCATACGCGAAGCTGGCGTGAACCGCCTTAGTATTGGGATGCAGTCGGCCCTTCCGGATGAACTGCGGCTCATGGCCCGTGATCACACGCCGCAGGCTGTGTCTCAGGTGATAACCGCAGCTCGAAAGGCGGGACACACTAACATCAGCCTTGATCTGATCTTTGGGCTGCCCCGGCAAAGTTTTGCAGCATGGCGGACAACCGTCCGTGAGGCCTTAAGCCTTCAACCCGATCATCTCTCGATGTACGCACTCGAGTTGGAGGCTGGAACGGCCCTCACCCGACGAGTGGAGCGTGGCGGGCTGCCTCAGCCGGATCAAGACTTGTGTGCCGAGATGTACCAATGGGCAGATTCGGAAGCCAAACAGGCAGGGCTGATCCAATATGAGATCAGCAATTGGGCCCGTCCCGGTTGGGAATGCCGTCATAACCGTCAGTATTGGCGCTACCAACCTTATCTGGGCTTTGGTGCAGGGGCACATGGTTTTGCGGCAGGGGTACGTTATGAGGTCATGCCTGACCTGCGCCGTTATCTTGAACTGGCCGGATCGCAGCGTGAACGACTGCCCTTCCCCCTGAGTGCTGCGGCCGTCCAGAGTCGTCAGATCGATCCCTTAGAGGCAATGGGTGAATATATCTTCACCGGGCTGCGTCAGGTACAAGAAGGGGTAAATCTGAGGGACTTTGAAGCGCGATTTGGAATCGCGCTTGCAGAAGCTTTCCCTAAAGCATTGGCGAAACTCCTTCAATCCGATCTGATCACCCTCGATCAGGATCGGATGCGTTTGACCGATCAGGCGCGTTTGATCAGCAACCGCGTATCGTTGGAGTTTTTATGATTGGAGAAGGATTTCTCCTGCATGGGCGTATCCCACACCACTTGAGAGCCAAATAACGTTCCTATGTTATACTTTCAGGCACGCAATCGATGGAATCGCATTTGCCGAATTAGCGGCTAAAATTAGACTATAAGTACATCATTGAATCATGCACGGTATCCGGTTGTGCCTGATGACAAAGAAAGGTAGCTGCACCGCATGTCCAAAATCATCTCGATTCACTCCTTTCGCGGCGGGACGGGGAAATCCAACACCTCGGCTAACCTCTCCGCGCTGATGGCTGCCGATGGGCTGCGCGTTTGTGTGGTCGATACAGATATTCAATCACCGGGGATTCATGTCCTTCTTGGGCTTCAGGAAGAAGATATGAAACTGACCCTGAATGACTATCTATGGGGCCGGTGTGATATCAAGGATGCGGCCTATGATGTGACCGCCAATGTGGGTGAGGGAATCAAAGGCAAATTGTTCCTTGTGCCTTCGAGCATCAAAGTCAGTGATATTGCGCGCATCCTGCGTGAACACTACGATGTGGGGCTGCTGAACGACGGCTTTCAGCGCTTGATCGAGGCACTCAACCTCGATGTGTTGGTCGTTGATACCCATCCGGGGTTGAATGATGAGACTCTGCTCTCGATTGCTATTTCCGACTCGCTGGCAATCATCATGCGCCCAGATCAGCAGGACTTTCAGGGGACAAGCGTCACTGTCGAAGTCGCTCGCAAACTTGACGTGCCTCGCATGGTTTTGATCGTGAACAAAACTCCGACCATTTTTGACATGGATCAGGTGCGCCGTCGGGTGGAGCAAACCTATAACTGCGAAGTTGCGGCAGTTTTGCCTCATTCCGATGAGATGATGGCGCTTGCCTCTGAAGGGGTGTTTGTGGTCAAGTTCCCCAAACACTCGATTGCCAATCAACTGCGCGAGGTTGCACGTTCATTGGTGAATGGGTGATAAGGGTTCCCTTTTGAGGAACCGCGCAATCAGGGGGATGGCGAACTTATGGTGAATCTAATCGGCCAGCGGTTGGGCAACTATGAGATCATCTCGCGCTTTGGTGAAGGTGGCATGGCAGCAGTCTACAAAGCGCGCCAATTAAATATCAAACGCGAGGTGGCGATCAAAGTCATCCTGCCCAACCTCGCCAAGCGGGAAGATTTTACCAAACGTTTTGAGAAGGAGGCTCAGTTTATTGCCTCCCTCAGCCATCCTCATATCGTCAAAATCTTCGACTACGGTCAGGTTCGAGGGTTTCATCTGCGTCTGATGGATACCGATGCTGATCCTCGCCGTGACGTGTTTTATATTGTGATGGAACTGCTCCCCGG
The DNA here is from genome assembly GCA_014879835.1 of Anaerolinea sp. Lineage (GTDB taxonomy): Bacteria > Chloroflexota > Anaerolineae > Aggregatilineales > UBA2796 > UBA2796. Next base: position 7,585 of record JACSRJ010000216.1, on the reverse strand, counting down.
AGGCAGCTTGGGGGATCGGCTGATGCGCGGACCTCTCACCCTTCCAGAAACCGAACGGGTGGTGAGTCAGATCGGATCGGCACTGGATTATGCAGGCAAACAAGGGCTGCTTCATCGTGATCTGAAACCCGGCAACATCCTTTTTGATACTCAGGGAAATGCCTTCCTGACCGACTTCGGGATTGCACGCTTGATCGGCGAGACCAATCACATCACACAGGATGGGATGGCTATGGGCACGCCGTCGTACATGGCCCCTGAGATGTGGGGGGAAGATGAACTTACCCCCGCAATTGATATTTATGCCCTTGGGGTAATGCTTTTTGAGATGCTGGCAGGCAAGCGCCCGTTTGAGGCCCAGTCCCCTTATCGGGTCATGCACATGCACCTTAACGATATGCCGCCTTCGATCTACCGCTTTTCGCCAAACCTTCCTCCGGGAATTGATGGCATCATCAATCGAGCGATGGCCAAAAAAGTGGGGGATCGTTATACTACAGCGGCAGAGATCGCACAAGAGCTGCGGGCGGTGATGGAATCGGGAACACAGAAACCCTCTGCCCAATCCTCAGCGACCACCATCCAATCGGCCCCGCCTCCATCGGCTCCAGCGCAGGCAGTACAAAAGGATGAACCCCTATCCGCGCCCGAAAAACCGAAAATCCTGCCAACAAGGCAGGTACGAAGGCTGCTGCCTTTTGTCGGGATTGTGGCGGCAGCACTGATTATCGTGATTCTACTGCTGCTCCTTGCCGGGCGAGGATGATAAATCCGTTCTCGTGCTAGAATGTGAAGTAACGAAGGTTAGTTCTGATCAGCGGGAGTTGACTATGTCCGATAAACCAGCCGGGCAGCCCCCCTCCGATGATCCCGGTGGGATCAAACCCACCGATTTGCTTACCCTCCCGCCTGATGAGCGCAAGGTGATGCGGGTTGTCCTGCGTCATCATGCCCTTACCCGTCCGGGGATCGCCGATGGGATTGAATCTTTGCCCGCTGAAGAACGAATCCCGCCTTATGCAGTTGATGCTGCCCTGCGCGCTTTGATTGAACGCGGATGGGTCTTACAGCAGGTCGAAGCAGGTGGCGTGTATTATCGGATTGGGACTATCAATCGCACCTCATTGCTGAATCAGACGTACACCAAAAAAGTTGATCCTGCCGACACCAAACCCAACCCGAAACTGGCCAATCGCCGCAAGACAGGGTTGGAGCGGATCAGCAATTTTTGGGGCAAACTCACCCCACAGGCTGAGCAGGACATGCAAAACAAAAGCTCGTCGGCGGGGAAATTTGGGCGAGAAGAAGAGGGCGAAAAGCCCACTTCCACTGAGGGCAGCAGCACCTCTGGGACAACCCGAAACGAGGCCCAGCGCGAAGGCTTCGTGAGCAGTCTCTTTAAAGAATTCGCGGGGGGCAAAGCCAAAACCTTAGAAGACCTCCCTGAGGAGAAACAGACTTCTGAGCCGTCTCCAGCTCCTCAAAATCTGGGGCATATCAGCAAACTTTTTGAGGAACTTCGGGCAAAACCCTTGGGGTCCCAAGAGGACGACGAAACAAAGGATAAGTGAGCCTTGAACGGGCAAGATTTGAAGCCACGTATCTATTCGCTGCTGGTCTGCTCTCAGGTGGGGCGTGACGAACTGACTGGCGGTTGGCAGTTGAACCCAATCACCCACCTCGCCGTGGGCAGGATACCTGTGGGGTTGGAAGTGGTGCTGGTGGCCAATGTGATGGCCCCTCCGGGCACGTATCAGTTGGCATTTGGGGTGCGCCACATCAACGATTTTGGGGCAACCCTGCTGGCCAAACCTGCTCAGGTCGAGATTCAACCCGAAAAGAATCTGGAGTTTATGGCGCGGGTGGCGGTTACCTTGAGCAAGGGCGGGCTGTATCTATTTGAAGCCAATCTGGTCAATTACGACTCGGCAGTGTCTCCGATTCGCATTTCCACCCGGGATTAATTGAGCATCTTATGCGTCGTTTTGTTTTTCTGATCATTACCGCCTGCCTGCTGTTCAACTCCTTTGTGTCCGCTCAGGGACAGGGTGATCCCCTGACTTACCAAAACGAAGTTCTAGGGGTTGCTTTTGAATTTCCGCCCGATTGGGAAGTGCGCACTGACGAGCGGGCCCACACCATTTTTGCAGGTACCCACGCCGATTTTGAAGCCGCAGAACAGGGAACCCTCCCCACCGGCGCGCTCTTCAGCCTGAGCTTAACCACCATGCGTCAATTGGGAGCCGCGACCTCTGATGACTTTTATACCGTCTTGGGGCGTTTGGGTGTTGGCGGTGCGGTTACCCCGATTGAGGTCGGTGATATTCGGGGTTTATATGTGGATACCGAAGATGAAGCTCAAAATGTGGGCGCACGCACCCTGCTCTTGAGTATTGGACGACGTCGAGCGGCGATTGTGAGAGGTGTCTCAACCCTTGAGGCGTGGCATCAAGGCGCCCGTGAGCGTTTCTTGGAGGTGGTGGCCACCCTCAATTTTTTCACACCCTTGGGCGAAGATATGGATCAGATTGGGCAGGTGCTGTGGACTCTCTCCGCCGCAGAAATGCCCAATCTAAGTGATATAACCGTCTCCCCGGATAACAAGAGCATCTTTGCCGCTGAGCGTGACAAGGGCATTTGGACGATCTCTAGTGCAGGTGAACCGGGGGAAGTGATTCGTTATGAGGGCATCGGGGCTTATGCGGCCTATAATTACCTCTCTGATGGGGCAAGATATGTAGCTGACCCGGTAAATCATTCAGTATGGCGCATCCGGGGTGATGATGTGCGCCGAGCCGCTGGAGGACGCCAAGGTACGAATCGGGGTGAGTTCGGCCCAAACGCGCCGCTCAATATCGGCTTCCCCAATGAACTTTTGTACATTTTGGATGAGACTGAAAATGGGGTTCGGGTTCAGATCTACAATCGTGCAGGGCAGGCGCTCACCTCATTTTTGATTGATAAGATTATCGGTTTTCGGATCGAAGCGCCTATTTTTGCTGCTGATTTTGGGGGCTATTCCTATTTGGCCGGGCGCAATACCGACGGGATTTACATCATCGATCCCAATGGCGCACTGGTGGCTAAGGAAGTGGGCAAGGCTGCGCTTCGGGGCAGTCAACCGCTGGCGCTTGTTTTTGATCGATATGGAAATTACTATGTAGCCACGGGCGATCAAGGGATTCTGCGCCTCGACGATGAGGGGCGCCTTTTGGGGGTAATTGGCAGTGCCTATGATGGTGCCCAGCCGCCCAAAGCGGGGCAGTTGGCCCGCCCAGTAGCTATCGCATTGGGGGATGACAACGGGCGTTTGTATGTGGCTGATGCGGGACCTTTCCCACAGGTAGTGGCCTTCGCCCTTGATGGGGATTCTTCGGTGCTTCTGGAATCAGGCACAATCCAAGCTGGCCCCATTGCCTTTGGGGGGACGATTACGGGACGTATTGATCGGGTGGCCTTTCATTACCTCTACACATTTGAGGGAAAACGAGATCAGGTGGTGACGATCACCATGCAGGCGCTTACAACCGGGCTGGATACCCATCTGACTCTGCTTCGTCCGGATGGTAAAATTCTTGCAGTGGTTGATGACGCGCGGGCAGAGGGCTTAGCCCCCTCTGATGCTCAAATTGCCAAACGCAAATTGCCCTTCGATGGACTTTATACGATTGTGGCAACGCGTTTCGGGCGCGAAACTACTACCGCTGAGGGCGATTATAAGCTCACCCTCGAAGAAATCAAACCCTAAGTGGGAAGGCCCGGAAGGGTGTTCTCATTGAAACAATCAGGTTACATTGGGCAAAGCGCTCAGAGTTGCCTAATATCTGAATGGGACATACCCTTGAGCACGCATTTTCAGGTCTGAACCAGAGCATCCAAACGAGCGAAACCATGCAGCGCGAGCGCGTCGCGGATGATGTTTATGTCTTCACAAGTGATCGTTATGTTCAGGTGACTGCCAGTGTCGTGATCACCACGGAAGGCGCAGTCCTGTTTGACACCCTGCTTTTCCCTGACGAAACCCGCCAGATCAAGCAGTTTGTGGAGGGGCGTCTGGGGTGTCCCGTAAAGTATGTGATCAATTCCCATTACCATGCGGATCACACCTATGGTACTTGTTTATTCCCCAATGCCCTTGTGATTGCTCATGCCCGTTGTGGTGAACTGCTCAATACTCGTGGACGAGAAGGGCTGCATGAGGCAAAACAAAACGCCCCTGAGCTGGCCTCGGTGGAGGTTGTGATCCCTCAACTGGTGTTCAACACCGGAACCATGCCCCTTCAAGTAGGCGGTAAGACCTTTCACCTATGGCATTCGCCCGGTCACAGCCCAGACTCGGTTGCCTGCCTTGTGCGGGAAGACAGGGTGCTGCTGGCGGGTGATACGGTCATGGCCCTGCCTTATTTTGTGGATGGCAGCTACAGTGACTTGCTTCAGTCGGTGCAGCAGCTTCAGAGCGGCAGCTTTGAGAACATCATACAGGGGCACGGAGAAATCATCTTACGGGGCGAGATTGAAAGCCGCCTTCAATCCGATGTGCGCTACTTGCTTGATCTCAAACGAGAAGTTGATCTGATCCGCAAAAAGCCAGAGCCTGAAACCCATCTTGATGATCTCGAAATGGAGCGCTGCGGCAAGAGTCGTATTCTTCTTGGCGGGTATGCCCGGCAGCTTCACCGGGCCAATGTGCGGGCGATGTTTTATCTCGATCCCGATTATGAGGGAAATGCCCACGCCTGCGATCCCACCGCCGCCGATGGTGGATAGTCAAGCCCTGCCTCATATTGGAGCAGACAGTGCCAAACGGCGAAATCGGCTGAGCCACAGAACCTTACTTCCTTACTTCCTTTAATCCCCTCAGGAATACACCCATGCCCTCATGCCCCTTCACCCTCAGGGTGTTGAGGGCGAAAGGGCAATAAGGTTTTTCCCCTACCTGCTCACGAAGGAGTCAGGCTGCCTCCCATTTACCTCAACTTCCGGATCGTGACTGCCGGTAGTTTAAAATAACCTATTCCCCCGATGGCGTACCTGACAGCGAAAGCGTATAGCCACCTACAAGCAGCAGGCGCATATCCGGGGAAAAGACCAACTGTGCATGTGGCCCGCTAAGTTCAGGCAGTGTGTAGAATGTTATGATTTTGCCCCCACTGGATGATAAGAAACAAACAGCCACCTGCTCACCAGATGGAGCATTCAAATACACAAGCATTGTGCCGTCGGGGCTGATCTTTGCATCACCATATGCAATGCAATCGACGCCCTCAAGATCACGTTCTGCTTCAAACAGATCGTAATGGGCAATCTCTTGCCAAGTGTTGGTGTCAAAAACCAGAACATCCCCTTTTGTGATGGAATACAGGCGTGCCCCATCTGGGCTGAATTCGATGTCAGCGGTTGAGGTGAATCGCCGATTGAAACCATTGATCTCACGTACCAAAGTGCCTGTTTTGGGATCATACAAAGAGGTGCGTAATGAACCCACCACCAGATAGCTGCCATCCGGCGTGAAGCGTGCATCTTGAATGAGTTGGGGGGCATCAATTTGATACAGACGCTCCCCAGTCAGCACATCATAGACATGGATGGGCGCTTGCGTGGAACGATCCCCGATCACCAATAGGGTACCGTCTGGGCTAAGATCAAACAGACTGGGATCGCCGTTAACCGGGATCGCACGTTCGGCTTTGAACTCCCCGCCATCAAGCCGATAAACAAGCACGATGCTGCCGTTGAGAGGATCATTGATGGGCTGATAGGCATACTGATGATTAGGACTGAAAATCGGCGCATACCCGCCATAACGGTCGTAGTTCCACAGAGTCGGATCGGCTGGTTCGGCCTCGCTCAGCGGCTGCGAAGCGTCTGGATTCGTGTAAAAGTACCCACCGCTGAAAAACGTACCGTTTGAGGCAAACGCATTGTTGCTGGGATTTTCCACACTGCCCACGATCAGAAGCTTATCTAGGTTGTTAACGGTAATGCTGGCATCTGAGATTATCGGGGTAGCAATCGTCGACTCCGGTGTAGGGGACAAGGTGAAAGGACTCGCATCTGTAGACGGTGATTGAACGGTCGGCAGTGGCGCTGGAGTGGGCAGCCCCGTCTGTGTTGGAACAGCGGTGGGGGATGTATCGGGAATTGGCTCCAGCCAGTACCGAGTGGTTTCACCTTCGGCAGTCCAGCCCACCAAGCCACGATAATCGACCTGCCACCAAGTAAAACCATCAGCACATACTGGCCCATCCAATACGGTAAACACACTATTGCCCGGAATCCGACCGATCCGCGAGGCGCTGGTAGTTGGCTGCTGGCGCACATTGTTTGGATCACCGGGCACCACCCGTGCTTGCTGCCCTATGAGGAGGCGTGGCGGTAGGTTGTTAGGGCAAGATTCCTGTGCGAATGCCGGCCCAATACCAAGCAACATCAAGAGCACGGAAACAAGCAGAATTTGTCTCAATCGCAGCATATACATTTGTCTCCACTAGACATTCAACGGTAGATCATGACGGTCAATTCAAAGTTGGTTGCTTTGAGCGAAGAAATGTTCCCTACTGCGTTGTCTACCCGAAACACACCAATGGTGTATTCATCGGAGGCGGGCAGATCAAAACGAGTTTGCAGGATGCTGGAGCGGCTCATATTGGTTTGGAAAACCACCTCATTTTTGCCCCTGAGGACGACCAAACCGAGGTTCAGGTTGCCTGCCACACGGGCGAAACTTAGGTCTATTACTGCTCCCGCCTCGCCAGTGAACGTATACACCAGCACCCCCTGACCTGAGACGGGGATTTGCCCTTGCATGGACTGTCCAGTTTGCAGCGGGAATACAAAAGCATCTTGGAATCCCACTGGCGAAAGACCGGGGAATCCATAACCATCAAAGCGTTCAGGAGAAAGCTCTGCATTCGATCCAGAGGAATCCGTATTTTCGACGGGTTGGCCGGGCGCGATCACTTGACCATCACGCAGGGTGCAGCCGACCCTAATGGTATACACCCCACCACCAGCGAAGTAATATTTTCCACCGGACTGGTCTTGATTCCCATTGGATAAGCGGATCGTATACTTTCCCGTCGCCGACAGGACTGGCGAGGTGATCGAAGGGCGATTCGAGGCAAGTGCAAGGATCGCATTGTTGCTCTCACTTGATGCCAATGCGTTTCGTTCGCTTGGGTCAAACAGCATGATCGAGAACTGGAGGGTGCTGCCTATGGTTGCCCCAGAAACTGTGATCGTATCTCCCGGACTGAGGGAAATACCATACTCAATAAAGACGTGCTCTGGCGGAAATTCCCCCTCCACGATATCGCCGCATTGGATAACAGCACTCTGCGCATTCCAAGTTCCTGTAGGCCAAGCTATCCTCAAGAACAGAAGGCAAAAAAGGACATATTTTAGGATACGCACGATTCCTCCTCCTATGGACAGTTTAGTGAACGGGCTAGATACTGAGTTTCAACCCATCCCAGTTCCACACCGGATAGGCTTTCAATAAAATACCAAGTGGTGCCTTGATTGAGCGATTCACGCTGAATGTTGACGGTATCACCACGTCTGATACTGGCTGTCGGAGGCGCAT
>JACSRJ010000313.1 GCA_014879835.1 Anaerolinea sp. | reverse complement strand
CTAAGTGGGGACGATGATCCCGGACTCGATGAGGGCTAATGTTGGTGAACAGGACAGGAAGCCCCCTCAGCCAATTTCAGGGGGCGGGTGAGCTTCTCGAACTGCTTCTGATGACTGCACCTTAATCGGGGATGGCCGCAAGCTGCCGCAGAAGCGCAGCCGCCCGGTTCGGATCGCTCTGACCGATATGCCCGATCAGCCCTTGCACATAGGCCCGAAAATTCGGGCGTTTAGCCTGATTCTGGCTGTTCAGGCCGCCCTTTTGGGCATTGTGCAGGATCGCCCGCACCAAACGGCGCATCTCACGCGGGGTATTCACCTTTTCGTTCACCACCAACCCGGTCACAGACTGTCTTCCTGAACGGCGGTAAAGGCGGGTCTTTTTGGGGTTGAGTACAAAACCCTCCTCCTTGATGATGACTTTTGCCACACTCAGGATGCGCAGGATTGCATCTAGATCATCCCCAGAAAAAGTCAGATCATCGGCATAGCGGGTGTAATCGACCTGATGTTTGCGGGCCAACCCATTCAGGCGCAGATCAAGGTCGCGGGCGATCAGATTCGCCAGATAAGGGCTGGTGGGTGCCCCCTGAATGATATGGCGCGGGTTCAGGCTCACATAATAACGCTGATCAGGGCGCTGCATCACCGCCCGGTCGGATTCGGTGCATAGGAGTGCCAGTGTTGTGCCCACCGCGAACGAATAACCGAGGCTTACAAACAGCCCCCGCACCCGTCGAAAAGTGATCGAGGGGAAAAAGTCCTTAAGATCAAGGTTCAGTACGTATTTTTTGCCTGTATGCGGGACGGCGTTGGTCACAATTGAACGGGTCTTGCGGAATCCGTGGGAGGGTTCACTGAGAGGCAGTTTTTCGAGAATCTCACGCAGAACTTTCCGCTGGAGCCCTTTTAGTTCGCGTTTAGGAGCAAGGATCACCCGCTCACCGCCGCTGCGTTTGGGGATCACATAACGGACATAATGCCATACCGGGCTGCCCAGACGGCTGAAGGTATACCAGCGCAGCCGGGTGAGGGGAATCCCCAACCAGATCGCAAGGGCCGCTTCATTCTCAAAGGCGGGCAGCCCAAACCGCTCCAGCGCCGCTGGGGTATGGAGCGCCTTAAACAAGGGGGTGCCCCAGAGTTCGTCGCCAAAGAAACCCCGATCCCTACGACGGCGGGCCCTGCGGGCGAGTTCCCGTTCTTCAAGCCACTGCCCCCGACGTGCCCAAGACTGATCGGGACGCCACTTAAACTCGTCATCATGCCAGTTCAAACGCCAATCGCGCAGCACGCTTTGATCACTCATCGTTGTTACCGACTCCCTTGTTGGATGGTTTATACAACATCATTCAACGACCGGTGGGGAATCAAAAATCGACTGCTGAGGGCGATGCGGTTACTTTCAAATCTTGGAGCAGGTACCCGCTTGTTCGAGAGTGGGTACCTGTGAAGACGTGATCTGGTCAGCATCCCACCACGACGTAACATCGCAGCATAATGGCTAACCGCATCGCATTCAAGCAGTCGATTTAGAACATATGTTACACGACTTCCCCTAGTTTGGCAAGGATCAATTTTTCGATCCGATCTTCGGCTCCCATTCGCGCTCCCAAGATGTGCTCACAGGCCCCACGCGAAAGGATGTTCTCTTTAAAGAAGGTACAGCCGCATTGGGCAAAACGGATGCGCCCCTCACGGTCTACGGCGACCAGCACCTCATAGGTCTCTTTACCGTCTTGGGCCTTGGCGTGAACTTTGATCTCGTTGGGACGTACATCTGAGGGCAGAACGTCCTCGATGGTCACCCGACCCTCACTGATGGCCGCACGGGCACGGGCGATGCGTGGGTCAGGCGCAAGGATCGTATCCCAATCCAGCGGCTCTGCGAACAGCTCCCGTGAGCGGTAGCGGCGGGTGGTGGGGTCATAGATGGCCCGCCCTTCACGGCATAACCGGAACAGCGCGGTCTCGGCCTTGCCCCCATCAAGCAGGGTATGGGCCTCAACCTCCTCTCGTTTGGACTTGTACTGCTGGCTTAGATAGTTGTAGACACTGGCCAGTTCCTCGTTGGAGATGGGGGTCTGAGGGGCGAGCAAATCCAGCGCCCCGGACGAGGCCCAGTCATTGCGTGACCAACCCGAAAGCACCATGGTGAAGCGGTAGGGCCCGCAGTGGCAGGTATAAAAGTGGGGCAGTCCCCGCCCCAAGACCCCAATGGTCACTTTATCGGTGACGGGCAGGACCGCGCGAAGGTATTCCAGCCGTTTGCGCCCCCACACCCGAATCACCCGGTCATAACCGTTGTACTCTGTGCCGGCAAGGATGAAGCGCTGTTCCCACGGCTCCAGCACCGCGGTGATCGGCTGTCCTTCCCGAAATTCGTAGCGCAGCGCCGTCGGCGGTTTGCGCAGGCGATTCTCCAAAAAATAGTTGATGATATTGAGCAGATCCACCGAACGCACTGTGAAGGTGAAGGGTTTCATGGTCAGGGCACTGCTCACCTGCAAAAAGCCCTTCACCCACGAATCTGGCAGATCAACCTTTTGTTCAAAGTGGCCACGTTCATTGGCGCCCACCTGTGTGGCCACCTCAAACCCGCCAGCGCTCACTGCGAAGGTGGTGCGGCGTGAGGTGCGCAGGTTTTGCAGGGCATTTCGGAGCATAAAAGTGAAATCGACATTGGTGGTGCCGAAGGTGATCGGTTCTTCAACTTCAAAGGCGCCCAGATCGGCGGCGAGGCGCACATACACCGATCCATCATTACTGAAGGCCTCAAAAAAGACCTCATCCGGGTGGACGGTGATCACCGGATCAAGCAGGAAACTGCTGCGGGAAACGGTCATGTCGCTGATGATGATCTCGTGCATGGCGATCATCAGGCGGCGCATGAGGGTAGGCTCCCGCAGTGTGCCTCGGAAGTTCACGGGCATCCGAAGGGTGTTGGTCGCAAAATCCAATGCGGAGCCGCTGAAGTCGCTGACGATGGCGGTGCGGCGCTCATAAGCAAGGGTGACTTGCATAGGGGTGTCTCCTTAGACCTGTTCCTGTAAGGCATGTTGCAGACGGGCACAAGTGACCATCACATCCTCATGGATGGAGCGTTTCCCCCGAAGATCCATCAGGTCTTCTAGGCTGGCAAGGATGGGGGTGGCAAATTCAGGGCCCTCATGAGCTGCCTTTTCGAGGGTGATGAGCGCTTCACGTTTGGTTTTACGCATCGCCCCGCCCATCAACAGTGCCCGGATCGGGGGCAGATTCTCGCGCACCCGTTGGGCCGCATCACGCCCCCCTACACTCAGGATGCGGATCGCGGCGATCTGGACAAAAATGTTGGGGGATTCGAGCATTTCTTTCATTGCCCCGGGGCTTTTGACCAGCGCCTCCCGATGTTGATTTTCCAGATACTGCCAGATGGGGTTTTTGTCGCGCCGCTCTTCGAGGTTCCAGCGGCTGATCTCAAAGGGCGCTACCCTTGAGAAGATATTGCCCACATGCTCAGCATATTCTTCTGGGGAACGGGCATAAAGGGCCTCCATTCGGTTGATCACCGCATCCCGAGTCTGTACATACCTCTCACCTTCGACTCGTTCGCGTTTTTGGCGGGCCTGACTGCGCTGGGTAAGCAGTTGAGGCAGGGCGGACATCATCCGGTAGCTGAGGTGATCAAGCAAAGCTTCATCCCCGTTCTTTTGGACAAGCGCAAAAAACTCCAGATCAGGCTGGGCCAAACGTGCCTCCAAAAAGGCGCGGCTTGTCTGCGGAAAACGCTGATACAGAATCCGTGCTGTCTGGGGATCAATGCTCCAGTGTTTGGTATCCTCGGCCGGGGTAAGGATCGTCAGTGCGGCCGCAAAACCCGCTTCGCTGTGGCTGGTCTTGGCCGCATCTACCACCGCCTCAAGCCATTCCTTGACGGCATCGTTATCCCGCCAGCCCACGGTGGCAAAAAAGGTGCGCCAGTACAGCACCCGATCCCCTAGACGTTTCACGGCCTTCAGCAGCCTGTCACGGGGGATGTTCCACCCTTGATGGTTGAGGATGTAGGGCATGGCCGCCTTGCCGTAACGATCTACAAACTCCAACAAGATCGAGGTGTCCTTGATGTTCCACGTTTGGGTGGGGTGGATTTTCTCCAACTCGGCGCTGATCTGTTCCGGGGCGACTCCCTTTTTCAGCAGCGCCTTGGCTTCCTCGTGCCACGAACGGGCGTCCTGAACCACCTCCGCCCGCACCTTATCCATCATCACCGTATCACCGATACGTTCGGCTTCCTTGCGAAGCTGTTTGTACTCCTCACGCTTGCGCGTTGTCCAAACGTAGCCCACCCCTAGATGAGAAGCCACAAAATCCCGGAAGCGCTCATGGTCACGTTTATACAGTCTGGTGGCCAGTTCATCAGGTAAGGAGCACCAACTGATGTCACGCCGACTGAGGGCCGCCTGAAGCTGTTCGTCGTCAGGGATCTGCTTCATCAGCTTATCGATTTCCGCAATCCACTCCCGTTCTTTGATAATCCGCCCATACAATTGGGCATAGAGTTTGTCGTGCCCATCTTTTTCTAGGCGGGGGAGCAGTTCCCGAATCACGTACTCATGGCGTTGGTTCAAGTGCCGGGCCAGAAACGACCCAAAAAACTCCGGGCCCTTTTCATACAGCAAGGGGGCCCAGACTCTGGCCAGCTCTTGAAACTCAAAAGGCTGGCGCGAGACGAGGGCGCTCAGTTCACGCATCAGCGCTCCCCGCTCAATAGGCAGTTCTAGAAGGGCACGAAGCCGGCCTTCGGTAAGCCAGTTCAAGGCGCGCTCCAAATAGGGCAGCACCGCTTCACCGTATTTGTTAAGGAATTTCTTCAGGACTTTGGGATTGGTGTTTCTCACATCCCCCGGATGCCAGCGATTTAGTTCTTCCACAATCTGGGAGGGTGGGATGTCCTGAGCCAACAGGTCTTCCATCTGCCGTTCCCATGCTTTGCCCCCCCCAGAACGTCGGAACAAGCGCTGGAAAAACTCGCCATCAGCGTCATTCTGGCGCACCGCCTCTATCAAACCGTCATAAAAACCGCCCCGGCGGTCGAGGTGTCTGAACACAAAATCCCATGCCACCCTCGGATTGAGCAAATACAAATCGGTGGCGTTTCGGTCGTTCAGGTTCATCCAGTTAATATCGAGGCGCTGTAGTTCACGCAGCAGGATCGACTCCGGGGGTTTGGCCTCGATCACCTTACGGATCTCCGCGTTAAATGCCTCTTGGGTTGCCCCCCACGTAAAAAGCTCCCGGAAAAGGTCATGATGCCCTAGTTTCAAAGCAAACTGGGCCAGTTCCAAATTCACCGCCCGGTGCTGATTACCGGTAAACCCTCGTAAATAATTGAGGGCGTGGGTGGGTACCAGTTCAATCACGGTTTTTGCCCAGACGTTCCGGATACGGGCCATCATTTTCCACTCTACCCGGCTGCGGAATGCATCTAGGATGCCAACCAATGCCTCCGCCCCCTTGCTTTTGGAGTCATGAAGGTTTTTGACCAACTGCTCCCCTAACTGGGTGGCATAGGTCAGGCAGTTTTGGGCGAGGTACGGTTCAACGTTTTCCCCATATTTGCGGAGCAGGTGCTGGATCAGGTCCACAGGCAGATCGGTTTCTTCTTCAGGCTGGAAGCGTTTGAGGCTTTCCGCAATTAGTTTAGGCTCGGTATGGGCGCTGATCTCCCTTGCTTTGGCAACCCATTCCTCAGTGGTGGCGTACCGTTTGAAGAGTTCTGGGTGTTTGCCTTCAGCCGCAGCCCGCAGCAGAGGATATTTCCCGTGAGGGTCAAGGGCGCGCCAGATATACATCCAGACCGTATCACCGCCGCGTCGGTAAAGGGCCACCGCAGCTTCATCCGTGAGCGAATGATAGGCCCAGCGCGCCCGTCGGTTAATCGCATCCTGAAACGCCTGATCCGAAAGTTTCGCCTGAGCCAGTCTGAGCATGTCGGCGTTGTAGCGGTCAGGGTTGGTTACGGTACGGTACAACTCGTGGAAAAAATCGTTATCGCCATCTTCCTCAAGACGCGCCAAAATGCTCTCCACTGCTGGCAGTGGTGCCCCATGAAGGTGATCCTTCAGAAAGGTCTGGAAGAAATGCGGGTTTCGTTCGTAAAGGGGCAGCGCCCATGTAGAGGCGAGTTCTCGAAAACTTTTGGGATCGGTACTGGCCAGACCATCCATCACCTGCACCAATTCAAAGAGGTCTTTAAACTGCTCCAAGGACTCACGAATCAGGGTTTTGAGATCACGCTCAGACTCTGCCATGCTGCCTCCTTTTGATGTAGTGGAGCAATTGTAGCACAGAAGTTCTATCAAGTCTACTGAGGGAAAGGTAAAAATACCCTGAAGGCAGTCACTGCTTGATACCACCGCCGTATTTTTCCCACACATCTTGAGAAATCCCTCACCCTGAGGCATACTATGCCCGGATAAGTGATCGTAAAAACCTTTTTAAGGACAGATAATGACTGGTTTCCAACGGACGCTCGCAGCGTTCCTTGCGCTCCTGAGCTTGATCGGGTTGGCGCTCAGCACAAACAGCCAGACC
>JACSRJ010000201.1 GCA_014879835.1 Anaerolinea sp. | reverse complement strand
AGGCTTCCCCCTCAAACTGTCCCTTTTGATAAATACGGGGTAAACAAACTCAACTGCGTAAGTCCTAAAGTAGGTCTGCGCGTTTCGACCTCATCCTCAATCGCTGCATGTGTCTGTGGCGGATGAGACAGGACTCTTCCCTACGGCAGAATCGTTTTGGTAGGGACGCTGTGGTCGGCGTCCGGCTTCCAGCCTAGTTTTACGCAGTCGCCCTGAGAGGGCGGTTTTTCTTTTGTTGCCTGATCACCGATCCTGTTATACTTGATCTTCAGGTGATCGACACTTGCGTGCTTGGATAGATTTTTTCGACACGAAGTCCTCGAACCAATAGATCACAACTCAAAGTAATTCCCTCAAAAAGGAGTCCCATACATGACCGATAAAGCAGCAGCAGCCAGCAAGGGATTAGCCAATGTGGTTGTTGGTCAGAGCAAATTGAGTCTGGTCAACGGTGCAGAAGGTAAACTTATCTATCGCGGCTATAAAATCGAAGACCTTGCGGAACATGCCTCATTTGAAGAAGTCATTTACCTGTTGTGGCAGGGGGCACTGCCCACTCAATTCCAATTAGTGACCCTCACCAAGGCCCTTCAGGGCGAAGCCTCCCTTCCAGAGGGTGTGATCGAGATCATGAAGCGCTTCCCCCACAGCGCTACCCCCATGTCTGTGCTGCGCACTGTGGTTTCAATGCTCTCGCTATACGATGCCAACGCAGATGACAACAGCCCTGCCGAAAACCAGCGCAAGGCGCTCTCCCTGACGGCCAAAGTACCTACGATCACGGCTGCATGGGAACGTATCCGCACGGGTAAAGAGCCGATAGCACCGCATCATGAACTGGGGATGGCCGCGAACTTCCTTTACATGCTCCGGGGCACTATGCCGGACGCCAATGAGACAGCCGTGATTGACGCCTATCTGGTGCTGCTCTCCGAACATGGGATGAACGCCAGCACCTTTAGCGCCCGCGTAACCACCTCCACCCTTTCCGACATGTACAGCGCCATCACAACCGCCATTGGGACCCTCAAGGGTGCAGCGCATGGTGGTGCTAACGAAGAAGCAATGCGCATGTTTTTTGAGATTGGTGAAGCCGCGCACGTGGAGACATGGTTTAATGAAAATGTCAAAACGGGCAAGCGTCGGGTAATGGGCATGGGGCATCGGGTTTATAAGGCCCTTGATCCTCGTGCCGCTGTCCTGAAAAGCAAATCTCGGATCATGGCTGAAGCGACCAACAACCTGAAGTGGTATGATCTCGCCAGCAAATTGGAAAAGTATGCTCGTCAGGATGAGGAGTTCATCAAAAAGAACCTCTACGCCAACGTGGATTACTACAGCGCCATCGCCCTTTATACGCTGGGTATCCCCATGGATCAGTTTACACCCTTGTTTGCCATTGCCCGAATCCCCGGTTGGTCGGCGCATGTGCTAGAACAGTGGGCTGATAACCGCCTGATCCGTCCTGATGTTGAATATGTTGGCCCGATGGATTTAGAGTGGGTTCCCATCGAAAAGCGCTCCTAAGCGCCTGCCCGTCTTTTTCAGCCCGGTGGCTTAGCCTTTTGATCCATCTTTGATGGTGAATGCGCGCCCTTTTTCCATCTGGAGAAGGGGCGCATTTTTGTGCGCTTTTCACCCTGAACACCGATTCGGTGGTATAAGACCCCTCAGGGGCGTTATATTCTTATAGGAGTTACGCATTTGCCCTCATCCCCCTAGCCCCCTTCTCCTCTGGAGAAGGGGGAAAACGGGGTTTTTGAGGGGGCTTCCCCCTTAAACTGTCCCTTTTGATAAATACGGGGTAAACAAACTCAACTGCGTAAGTCCGAATTCTTAGTTGAGGATGACTCTATGGCCTTCGTTACACCCGAAAATAGAGCCGTTATCTGGGAGGTACGATGAGTCTTGATGCGGGATTTGTGGAACTGGTTCAACTTCATGAGCGCACATGGGGTGAGGAGCAGTACGTTGGGCGACCCACCCTAAAGCAGCTTCTGACCGCACCTATTGTCGCTGTCTGGAGTGGCAAAAGTGAAGTGGTGGTTGATCCCAAACGCCCCCCCTATCTTCAGCGCCAGCCTTTGCCCAAAGAGTCCAATTTCCTGATGAGTGTACATAACACCGCAGAGGAACTGCATCAGGTGGTCACCGATCTGGTGCTGCTCAAAAAAGTGACCCCTTATGCGATGCGCAAGCTCTCTAAAGTATTCATCCACCAAAAAGAAGTGCAGATTGTGGGCGTGAAGCTCATTTTAAAGTCGGACGAGGTCTGAATGAAAAGAATCATAGGGATAGTTATCTTGTGTATGGTGATCGGCACTGGGCTTGGTATTAGCCTCAGCCGCGCCGATGATCTGCCCTCCGGTGTGATTGCTGTGGATGGCGGTGAAGGCACAAGCTGTGCGGATGGCTCCCCATATCAATTTTTCTCGCGGGAGGGTCAAGGGGATGCCCTGCTGATCTATTTTGAGGGTGGCGGGGCTTGTTGGGATGGCTCCACCTGCAACCCTCGCGCCGGAACCTACAAAAAAGCGCCTGACGATCTGCTTCGGCTGTACGGTGGGGGCATTTTTGCCTCTCGCCCAGAGAATCCCTTTCAGGGCTATGATATTGTGCTGGTGAGTTACTGCACTGGGGATGTCCACATGGGGGACGCGGTTCAGGAATACACCTATCAAGGGAAGACCTTTACCATCGCCCATAGGGGTTATGCCAATGCTCAGCGGGCACTGGCATGGGCATTTGAGAAATATCCGTCGCCTTCGAGGATATTCATCACCGGAAGCAGCGCCGGAAGTTATGGGGCTATCTTCCATGCCTCCACTATCCTTGAACACTATCAGGGTGTACCAGCCGCGCATTTGGGTGATTCTGGGGTGGGGGTCATTGGTGATGGTTGGGAAGGGTTATCGCGCTGGGGTGTTTATGACATCCTTCGCACCCACTGGAAGGAATTTAAGAATCTTACGGAGGCGGACTTTGGGATCAACCAACTCTATACCGTCACCGCAAAACGCTTCCCAGAAGTAACCTTCAGCCAGTACACCACCAAAGGGGATCGGGTGCAGGCATTCTTCTATGAGCTGATGGGTGGTACTGACTGGACGACACACATGGAGGCGCAGCTTCAGGAACTGAACGATGGTCTGCCCAACTTCCGCTATTTTGTGACAGGGGGGGATTTACACACCGTCCTCAACCTGCCGCAGTTTTACACCTATCAGTCAGAAGGGATTCCGCTGCGCGATTGGGTCGAGGCGCTCTCCAAAGGTGCGCCAGTAAAAAGCCTTCACTGCACTAACTGCACCGTTCCAGAACTGGTGAATTAGATTCAATGGACGGTGATCTATCCCCTGAGACAAGGTAAGTGCCTTTACCCCAAAGCGCTGAGGGGTATGACCCAAAGATTGCTCCGCCCTCCTTTGCCCATGTGCGGCGAAGGAGGGCGGACATTAATGCCCATCCTTGCCATTTCGCTTTCTCCCTTTCATGAACGGAATAGGGTACACTCTGGCACGATGTTTTTTGTGCGCATCAAGGTATCGATCACATATTAAGGGCAGTCTTGATTATGGACTCCGTCATCGTTCGTAAAGTGGAAACGCGCCGGGACTTCAAAGTTTTCTTCGAGTTTCCGTGGACGGTGTATAAAGATGACCCGAACTGGGTTCCACCGCTGCTCTCGCAGCGCCGTCATCTACTTGATAAAAGACACAACCCCAGTTGGGAATATCTCGAAGGGGATTACTTTGTGGCATGGCGGGGCGAAAAGCCCGTAGGCACTATCGCCGCCTTTATCAACCACCGCCACAACGAATACTGGCAGGAAAAGTTGGGCTGGTTTGGCTTTTTTGAGGTGTTTTATGATCAAGAAGCTGCCACCGCCCTGCTTCAGACTGCTGCTGAGTATGTGAAGGGCCGTGGTGCCACCGCTATTCGCGGCCCAGCCAACTTCACCCTCAACGATGAATGTGGACTGCTCATTGAAAACTTCGTCCAGCCGCTCCTGCTTATGCCCTATAACCACGCCTACTATAAGGAACTCGTTGAAAACAGTGGGCTTGGTTACGACAAAGTGATGGACGTTGTAAGCCTGTGGACGGATCCCTCCCGTTATCTGGATCAACAAGGAAACCTGCCCGAAAAACTGCTTCGGGTAGTGGGCAAGATCAATGAGCGGAGAAGCATCACCACAAGACCTGCCGATACCAAAATCCTCAAAAAAGAACTGGAACTGCTCCGGGAGATTTACCAAAAGGCATGGGAGAAAAATTGGGGCTTTGTGCCCCCAACCAGCCGGGAAATGGATGCACTGTTTGATTCTCTACGCAGTTACTTTCATCCGGCGCTCGGTGTTTTTGGGTTGGTGGATGGTAAGGAAGTCTCGTTTATGATGGGACTACCCGACATGAATCAGGTGCTGAAGCACGCTTATCCCCGTCCGGGGGTGCCAGAGGTCATCACCCTGCTTAAGGCCTTCTGGCATTGGAAGATTCGGCCCAAGATCACCCGACAGCGTATCTTGCTCTTTGGGGTGATCGAAGGCTTTCGAAGCATGGGTGTGGATGCAGCCGTGTACTTGGCCTACATCCAATCTTCGATGAAGACTATCCCCAACATTGATGCTGGCTGGATTTTGGAAACCAACTTCAACGCCCTTAATCAGGGCAAGATGTTTGGCACCTCTGAACACCGTCGTTATCGTTTTTATCAAAAACCGTTGGGTTGAGTGCATGTCTGACTTTGATCGTTACGGGTATCTCGATGATCGGGATCGCACCAACCCTAAAAAACCTGTGGGGCACGATACCGATAAATTAAACATAGACAGCGCGGGTGAACTGCTCACCATTGCCAGCAGCCTGAACGGCAAGACCATTCGCTCATTGTTAGGCAATCGCAACTTTGTGCCTTTATGGGTTGGACAGTTGGTCAGCTATTTGGGGGATCAGTTCATGCTCATCGCGGTCATCGCGGCCCTGAGCAAACTGAGTGGGGGTAATGTCCTGTCACTGGTGATGTTTGCAGTATCACTGGCTGCGCCTCAGATTTTTTTCGGTTTGGTGGGCGGGGTGCTGGTTGATAACCTCGACCGCAAATGGACGATGATCATTACCGATCTGGCGCGGGCACTGGCCATGTTTTCGATGCTGCTGGTACAGGGGCAGCCAGACCGGGTATGGGTCATTTATCCCGCGATCTTTGTCATCGGTACGGCGCAGATGCTCTTTTACCCCGCCCGCGCCTCCGCGCTCCCGGCGATTGTGCCCAAACGTGATCTGGCCGCTGCCAATGCCCTTCTGGAGGCGGGTTTTGTGGTCGCTCTGATCTTTGGCTCCGGGGCGGCCGGTCTGCTGGTGGAGCAGTTGGGCGAGAACTTCGCCTTCATCTTTAACGGCTTTGCCTTTTTGTTCTCCGCGCTGATGATATTGGTGATCCGAATCCCCTCGCGGGAGAGCGAAGGTGGCAGGCAGCGGGCCAGCTACCGTCAAGTCATCCGGGAACTGCGCGAAGGCCTAAGCTATATCTGGCATACCCGTTCGATGCGCTATATCATGGGTCTAAGTGTGATGGTGGCCGGCGGATTGGGCGCGGTCATCGTGTTGGTCTTTGAGTATCTCAACAAAGAGTTGGGCATCGGTGCAGATGGTTTTGGCGCAGTCATCGGGATTCTGGGGGTGGGGATTGTGGTTGGGGGGATTCTGATTCAGCGCCTCTCCAAATTTTTGCCAACCAATCGGCTGGTAGCACTAGCCATCTTCCTACAAGGGATCGCCGTCGCTGCCTTTGTGGTTAATCCACCCTTTGTCATCGTCCTGATTCTAACGGCCCTGATTGGGTTCAGCTTGATTGTGGCCCGAGCAGTGCTCAGCACCCTCACTCAGGCTATCCCCCCTGAAGAGTATCGGGGGCGGGTGCAAAGCGCTTTTAACTTGATCTTCACCGCACCCTTAACGCTTGCCATTGGGGC
Source organism: Anaerolinea sp. (assembly GCA_014879835.1). Lineage (GTDB taxonomy): Bacteria > Chloroflexota > Anaerolineae > Aggregatilineales > UBA2796 > UBA2796. The sequence continues at coordinate 22,047 of JACSRJ010000201.1, read as the reverse complement.
CGCTTCGGCCGTGATCAGCCTTGTGCCAAGAGGGATTGCAGTGGTTGGATTTGGGATTGTGCTGTTGATCACCGCATGGTTTGCGGCCAACATGCTCCGAGGGGTGGATGAAGCCATCTATGGGGGATGAGGGGCACACGCAGCACTCGCCCCTCACCGCCCTAAGGAAAAGCGTTTAACGGATGCTCTTGATCTTAAAGACGAGTTGACCGGCAGGTGCGTCAACCTTCACCTTATCGCCCACCTTGCGCCCCAAAAGGGCCTGCCCTAAAGGGCTTTCATTGGAGATTCTGCCCTCACGGGGGTTCGCTTCTGCCGCCCCTACAATCACAAAAGTCTCAGGGGAATCGCTGCCCTCCTGTACCGTGACTTCGCTGCCCACATTCACAACCTTTGACTTGGCAGGCGTATCCGGGATGATCTTGGCGGAACGGAGCATTTCCTCCAGATAGGTAATGCGCCCCTCTAGGAAGGCTTGCTGTTCTTTCGCATCATGATAATCGGCGTTTTCGGAGAGATCACCCTGAGAAATCGCCTCTTTTAGTTTAGCCGCCAGTTCTGGGCGTTTAACGCTCTTTAGTTCCTCCAGTTCACGGCGCAGTTCAGAAGCGCCTTCCTCAGTGAGGTATTTTTCGACGTCTGACATCCTGTAAGACTCCTCTTGCCAAAGGTTTCGTAAGTTGTTTAGGACGGCCTACAAAAACAAATATGCCCAATTCAGACTCCGCTGGTGACCGTGTTAAAGAGTCTGAATCGGGCATCAATTCTGGTGAAAGCAGTGGCGCCCTTCCCCTTGACGGGAAGAAGCGAGCGGAATGCGCGGATTCAGAACCCGGTTTGGCTGATGATCAATGCGGCGACGATGATCAACCCAAAAAGGGACCCAGCGATGATCCCCAAATTGCGTAAATCACGAAGCACATAAGCATATTCTGCTTTAAGCTCTTCGGGTTTAGCCACGCGGCGGCTTGACAGCCCGCTTGGGGCAAAACTCTGTTTTGCCTTTACCGCTGAGGCAGCCCCATTTTCTGTAGTTGGGATGGTTTTGCTGATCTCCCCTCGCACTTCAGCACGAGCGCGCTCCAACACCTCGGCGGAGAGATTGGGTCTACGACTGGATTTCTTTTTGGACACGAAAGGACTCCTGAGCGTTCTAGAGATACCTGCAAAGTGTAGTCTACTATTCTACTCTCGCAGAGACGCAAATACCACGATCCGTTTATTATCCACCCGATAGGGGTAACAAGAGATAAGGGTTACTTGTTTATTGGTGCCGTTCGGGCCCATCACCCACACATCGGTAGGCTGTACCACAATATGCCCTTTGACCCCTTCGCGGGTACTTTGAGGTTCTACCACATAGGTGTAATCACGGCTGCGGGTAGTCACGATTATCTCGTCACCGGGGGTAAGCTGATCAAGATAACGGAAAATCTCGCCATAAACATCATTATGCGCCGAAAGCACCATATTCCCGATCTGACCGGGGTTGGCGCTGTACAGGTGATGTCCCACACCCAATTTAAGCGCTTCAAAGTCATCCCCGGCCACAACCGCACTGTCTACCCCAATACGTGGGATTCGCACCCGAATCGGAGCTTCAGCACTTGGGGTTGGCCGGGTGATGGGGATCTGCGCAACGTAGGCGGCATACTGATCGCGGTATTGAACGGGCACTTCATCTAGATTAAAGACAGCCTCCCCACCTTGAAAAGTGTGCCCTGAAGGCAAAACCACAGCGCCGATATTGATCATTGGGGTAGCGGTAGGGGGTACATAAGCTGCCCGTGCAGTGGCCTCATATTCAGCCTGAACGCTGGCCGTGCGCTGCGAGATTTCCTGAAAACTTTGGAACAGCCCCACAAATAGGGCCACTAAGCCGATTACCGCGGCGATTTCGACCATCAACAGCCCACGATTCCACCACACCTTCCAGTTGATGGTTTCTTCTTCTGGCTCGTCCAGCGAAGCGTCGAGATCGTCTTCAAACATCGGTTCATCGGAGTACCCTTCCGCCCTAGGGGGACGGCGCGGACGTCTCTTAGGGGAGGGTGCTGGCGCTGAAGGTGGCGTTTGATCGGGCAAAGTGCTGCCTTCAGCCTCAGGAATCAAATCAGGTGCCACTTTCTCAATGGGTGCATCCAATTCCAGAGGGGGGTAACGACCCTCCGTCGAGGGTGTTTGAGATGCAACTCTCCGTCCATCCATTTGACGCAGACGGTTCTGGCGCGCCTCTCGTTTCCGGATAGCCAGAATACGCTCCAACTCCTCAATAGAGAGTTCATCAACCGGGCGTTTATCGCGCATGATCGCCTCTCACAATGGCAGGCACATGGAGCCTTCGCAGGTTATTCATGCTTTGAAGCCACGGCAAACACTTCACGCTCAAAAAACCAGCGGAAGGGCGGTAGTTTAAACATCGCGCTTCGGAGAGCGTCGATCAGGATGGGGTTTTGGCGTCCCTGAGGCGGCGAATCGAGCCACACTTTGCCCCGAAAGCCCGCTTTACGAAGGGTGTGTTGTAAGCTCATCATGGACTGCTCATTCACATGCACATGCTGATTGTGGTCAACCAGAAATTCGCGTGGGTTGGCCGGATACTTCGCCCCCTGCCCGATCAGGATTCGGAAGGTGCGTACCAAAGGATAAGCATAACGGTCATACCATACGTTGGGCGCGGTATGAATGATCAGTTTACCTTCTGGTTTTAGGACCCGCCTGATCTCCAGCAGGGCCTCATGAAGTTCCCATGGGTGAAGGTGCTCAACCACATCAAAAAGCAGGGCACGATCAAAAACCCCAGTAGGGAAGGGCAGTTTTTTTGCGTCTGCTTGGCCAACCCCGGTTTGACCAGAAGCGCTGGTGGTGTTGTCGATCACCTCGCGGGTGAGATTGACTGCCACTGGAGCATAATCAATCCCGTAAGCATCTGCACCCAAGCGGGCGCAGTGGCGCAAAATTTCGCCACGTCCACAACCCACATCCAGCACTTTCATGCCCTTCTCCACCGAGGCCAGCGCAAAAGCTGCACTTAATCTACGTGAGAGGTGCTCCCCTTCAGAAGCGACAAATTCATCATAACCTTCGCAGGCGGTCAGAAAGTATTGTTCGGTGTAAAGGTCAGGTGAGACTGGTTTTTCGAGTTGTTCGGTGTCTTGCTGTCGGGCCACTGGACGCTGTTTCACTCTACTCAGTAATGGTGGGGAAAGATTAGCACATCGCACCCGCTAGGGAAAGGGGATCCCCAAAAATTTGCGCCCTCAACCGCCGCGCCCATCAACCGAAACTTCGGCATGGATGGCTTTTTGACTGATCGGGATTAACCGAAGTTCAAAAGGAAGGGTTTCCCCGCCCGCCAAAAAAGCACCTGACCGCCACTGGCGAAACCCCACCACCCGATCTTGTTGATCAAAGAGGGTGATCACCAGTTCAAACCCTTTGGTGGTGATACTCCCGGCATTATGAACCTCACCCATCACATAAAACAAAGCGCCCTGATTGTCCTCCATGCTGATCCGAGCAACCAGCGTAGGCAGCACCGAATCTACGGTTACTTGTTGGGCATCTACCAGCATGGCTACAGGTCCCACCATCCCCGCAGGCACACTCTCAAAGAAAACCCCATAGGGCGACATTTCACCGGGGGGAAGGGTGGAACGAGCAATCAAAGTCTCCCGATGAGAAAGTGCAATGCCTTCGGCAGTGACAAGGTACACCCGCACAGTGACCCCTTCCAAGGGGATGATCAAAATGTTTCGGATAAGCCCTAAGCACCACATACCACCTACAGGCGTTTCATAACAGTCGGGAGGGCGAATGTTCAAAACGGGTGGGGTGGATCGAATGCTGGTTGGATGAACCGCTGGGGTGCGCAGTAAAAATAATGCTGGGGTAGGCGTGGGTGAAGATTGAGTCAGGGTGAGCAGCGTCAGGGTTGCTGTGTACGACGCTGGCGTAGACGATATGCCAGCGCTGCATCCTGCCGCCAGAAGCCCCAAAAAGCACCACCACCGAACTACTCGCGCGCTGTTTCGCACGCCTGCCCCTCAATCGTTGAATGTGAAGTCTGCGATACCGTCTTTGCGTTTTGCTGGTTGCCAGCAGAATGTTCTCCACCTAAAATTATGCAAAGTTTCTCCAATTTTAGAAAATTTTAGGTCAAATGAGGGAGATAGGTGGCTATGTCCGATCTTAGTGTGCCCCAGATCAACACCCAAGAGTGGTACCATCCTTCGGAGAATGTGCGTAGGGACGCCTACATCACTGATTACGAAGCGTTTTACGAACGCGCCATGAAAGACCCTCTGGCTTTCTGGGCGGAACAAGCCGAAACGCTGGATTGGTACCAAAAGTGGGACAAGGTCCTTGATGACTCCAACCCTCCCTTTTATAAATGGTATGTGGGTGGCAAAACCAACATTGCCCTGAACGCTTTGGATCGCCATGTGAATACGTGGCGGCGCAACAAACTTGCGATGATCTGGGAAGGTGAAGCGGGCGAACGCCGCACCTTGAGTTACTACCGCTTGTGGCAGGAAGTCAACAAGTTTGGCAACGTGCTGCGTAGTATGGGAGTGCGCAAAGGGGATCGGGTCACCATCTATATGGGACGGGTGCCGGAATTGGTGATCGCCATGCTTGCGTGCGCCAAAGTGGGGGCGGTTCACAGCGTCGTTTATGGCGGCTTCTCGGAACAAGCCCTTGCTGATCGCATTGAGGACGCCCACAGTCGGGTGTTAGTCACTCAGGATGGGGCGTGGCTGCGCGGGCAGATCGTGGAACTCAAACAGATCGCGGATGAGGCTGTTCGGCGCAGCGCCTGTGTGGAGCATGTGGTTGTTTACAAACGTACTGGCCACGACGTCTTTATGGAGCCTGACCGCGACTACTGGTGGCACGATCTGATCGCCCTGCCCATCGCCTCGACCAAATGCGAAACCGAGGTGATGGATGCTGAAGACCCACTCTTTATCCTCTATACCTCCGGCACTACGGGCAAACCCAAAGGAATTCTGCATACTCACGGTGGTTATCAGGTTTACACCAGCACCACCCTGCGTTATGTGTTTGATCTCAAAGATGAAGACCGCTGGTGGTGCGCCGCCGATCCGGGGTGGATCACTGGCCACAGTTACATCGTTTATGCGCCCCACATTTTGGGCGCGACAAGCTTCATGTACGAAGGCGCACCCACCCATCCCTACCCCAACCGCTGGTGGAAGATGGTGGAGTACTACGGGATCACGGTAATGTACACCGCGCCTACGGCCATTCGTGGTCTGATGCGTTTTGGTTCGGCATGGCCCAACCGCCACGATCTCAGCTCACTGCGCCTTTTGGGATCGGTGGGAGAGCCGATCAACCCCGAAGCGTGGAAGTGGTACTACGAGACCGTTGGGGGCAAACGCTGCCCGATCATGGATACATGGTGGCAAACCGAAACCGGCGGCTTTATGATCACCCCTATGCCTACCGTACCACTGAAGCCCGGAAGTGCCACTCGCCCCTTCCCCGGGATTGAGGTGGATGTGGTTGATGAACACGGGAACTCTTGTAAAGCCGGGCAAGATGGACTGCTGGTGGTCAAACGCCCATGGCCGGGGATGCTGCGCACCGTTTTTGGCGATCCAGATCGATTTAAGAAGCAGTACTGGAGTCAATTCCCCGGTTGGTACCTCACAGGCGATTCCGCCCGTAAGGATGAGGATGGTTACATTTGGGTGATCGGGCGCATTGACGACGTGATCAAGGTCAGCGGTTATCGTCTGGGCACGGCTGAAGTGGAGAGCGGCTTGGTCAGCCATGCGGCGGTGGCCGAAGCTGCGGCGATTGGTCTGCCTGATGAGGTCAAGGGGAATGTGATCCACGCCTTTTGTATCTTGCGCCAAGGGGTTGAGGCCTCGCCCAAACTAGAAGAGGAATTGAAGAACCACATCCGACACGAAGTCGGCCCCATCGCCGTCCCTGCCAAGATCGAGTTTGTGAAGTCACTGCCCAAGACTCGCAGCGGCAAGATCATGCGGCGCGTTTTGAAGGCACGGGCCCTCGGCCAGCCCGAAGGCGACATCAGCACCTTGGAAGAGTAATCCGTTCCTTATTTCTCACTCCTTTCGCCCTCTCTCCCGACCGCTGAGTACAGCGAGGAGAGGGGGGAATCCCTCTCAGACTACCCCTTTCGACACACATGGAGGAGCTTGGCTCACCTGTGTAAGTTCCACGATTGTTGATCGTTACTGACTGGAGTATATTTAGGCTGTACCTTCCGTTTTACGCAACTGCACTCATTTTGATAACACTTGGAGCTGTCGTCTATGAAACTCAGAAGTGGCTTAATCACTGTCTGCCTGATCGCCGGTCTTGTGGTGGGTTGTTCTAGTAATGCTGACACGAGTACCCCTACCAGCGTCGTGATGAGTACACAGACCAGTGAACCCACCCGTGAACCAAACTCTGCTGACCCAACCGCTGAGACGCTTGCGACACCGACCATCGCGCCAGCTACAGATATGCCGGCCACAGACACGCCAGCCACAAATGACGATTCAACGGTCACATTGGTGGCCAAGAACCTCACCTTGTCAACGCCCCCAGTATGGTCACCCGATGGCAAAACGCTGGCTCTAACGACCTCCAGCTATCGTTATTCCGAAGGAGAGACGGAAAAGTACCCCACGCTTCATTTCTTCACCAGTGATGGTAAGCCTATCACGGAAGTCAAACTGGAATACGGTCACCAGATGAGTGACCTCGTGTGGTCGCCGGACAGCCGCTACTTGCTTGGCGTTTTGCGCCACGGGCTAATATTGGTGTTTTCGGCAGAGGGGAAACAGGTCGGTGATGTAACCCCACCCAAAGTGCAGAATGCACTGATAAGATTTCCCGCATGGCTGCCGGATAGCAGTGGCTTTCTGCTGGATGTCGCCAATGATACCCTTGGGGTGATTGCACCGGATGGTAAAACCCTTCGCCAGTTGGGGCCATTCAAGGATAAGTTACAGGTGATGACCTACTCTGTACCAACCCTTGGACAGCAGCTTCTGTTTCCGGCGAGGGACAAAACTGCCCTATACGCGGTGGATATGGTCACCGGGGATGCAACGGACTTGCTCAAAGACCAAACTTTTGAGGGCTTTGATAAGGCAAAACAAGCTGGAAGGATGGTGGTATCTTCAGATCACACTTGGTCCGTGATAACGCTGGCGAAACCTGAATTCAAAGGGTATGTGATAGGGTTTCTCGATGCGGATGGGAAACTAGGACAGGTGGTTGATGAACCGGGGACTATCTCCGATACTATTCCCGCGCCCAAAGGCAATACCTTGGCAGTCATCGTGCAGCGCAAAACAAATAGAGACCTTGATACGCTTAAGCTCTTTGATTCCATGGGAAATGCTCTCGGTGAAACTCCGATCTTTTCAAGCGTTGCTTGGCTTCCTGATGGCAGCGGTCTCTTAGGGGCCAACGACAAAGGGCGCTTAACCGTCTTTGGTCTGGATGCGAAGCCCAAATTTGTGTACGAGGCGTGGCGGTTGCAAAGCGACTTGTTCGGTTTAAAGTTGCCCACTTTTGCTTTTTCGCCGGATGGTCAACTGCTTGCGCTCATTGATCGACCAACTGTGAAGCGTGGAAGTGATGATGGATCGGTACAGGCTGAAACTACGGTTCATATTGTTGATTCGCAGGGCCAGTTAGTGCGCAGCATCGTGGGAAACAATGAGCCACCTGCCCGATGGTCGCCAGACAGCAAGTGGATTGTCTTGTCAGTTGTTAAGCAGGGCATCCAGATGATCAGGCTGAACTAAACGGGTTCTGCTTCCTTTGCGCTTATGCGCTTGCCCTCATCCTCCCTTCGCCCCACGAAGCGGTCGGGGATGAGGGAGACTCACTGTTACTGTTACCCACTGCGCTTTCACCTTATGGCGGAAAGGTCTTGGCTTCTTCCTCTTTGCCTGCACATATCCCTCTTGACACTTTTATCTAATTCGATAATAATCTAATTTGATGACTATCAAATTAGGTGGTGATACTATGGATATTGGACAGCGTGAGGACATGCTGTATCTGCTCAAAACCTTTGCTGATGAGCAGCGCTTGAAACTGCTGGTGCTGCTGAACACCAAAGAGTATAACGTGACTGAGATGGCCAAGGCGCTTGAGCTTTCAGAGCCGACGATCTCACATCATCTGACCAGAATGCACGCGGTGGGGCTGCTGCGTCTGCGGATGGACGGGAATCAGCGCTTCTACAGTCTCAATCCGGATCGGTTAGCGGTTTTTAAGAAGTATATGGCTGAGATCGAGGTTGCACCGGTTCAAACACCTGCAAAGGTCTCGGACAATGCTTGGATTGAGGCCCTACCGTGGTCAGAGGAGGATAAGAAAGTCCTTCGGGATTACACCTTCAATGGGCGGATACCGAATCTACCTAACAAAGAGAAGCGTTTTCTGGTGGTGCTGCGCTGGCTTGCCACAAAGTTTGAGCCGGGGGTGCGCTACGCTGAAAAACAGGTAAACACTATCCTGAGTGCGGTCAATGAGGATTATGCTCTGCTGCGTCGCAGTTTGGTGGAGTATGGGTTTATGCGCCGCGAACGGGGTGGTGGCGATTACTGGTTGGTTCCAGAAGAGGAAACGATCCCCTCTGGACAGTAGCGTTAGGCAGTGGGAAAGGGTTCAAACCTGTTGGGCGTGATCAGCGCCCCAATCATCCAGAATATGGGCCCAGCAGGATTCGAACCTGCAACCATGCGGTTATGAGCCGCGTGCTCTAACCGTTGAGCTATGAGCCCGCTGATTCCCCGCACAAGAGGGGAGAGCGGCTGACGGGATTCGAACCCGTGACGTCTTGCTTGGAAGGCAAGCATTCTACCACTGAATTACAGCCGCCTAATGAACACCGCCCCATTATAAATGTTTTTTGGGGCGGGTTCAATCCCGACTTAGCGTGTTTGTCTAAAGCCTTATAGGTCCCCACGCCCCATCGCTGCGGCGCAGCACATGAGCATGTGGAGCAGATGACAACCCTGAGTTGATCTCAACCTTGGGAACTGAGCCGGTGGGGGAATCAAGAGCGGAGAGGGTGGGATTCGAACCCACGAGGGCTTTCACCCTACTCGCTTTCCAAGCGAGCGCACTAGACCAGCTATGCGACCTCTCCAGCGAGGAAACATTATAGCCGTACTGATGAGGTCGGTCAATGGCGGAATTCAGGGCGATAAGGGAAGAACACTGCACTCTGCCTAGCCCCCACCGGGCCAAGTAAAAACGCTTATATTTGCCCTGCCCAATGCGCCCCTTCTTACTAAGAGCGCTTCCCGGTGTGATACAATAAAAGCCCAAGATGTGGGAGTGTGGGAACAATGAAGTTCACTTTCCATCTGTTTGTGCAGAAACATGACAACCGCACCTACACCGTGAGCGCCCTGCCTTTCACGGACATCACTGGGTTTGGGATCAACCTTGACGAGATCAAGACCGAAATGGCGGAAGCGCTCAAAGAGCGGATTCGGGCAACCCCACCCCAATTTCTCCACCAATTGGAGTTTGATTCGCGGGTGACCTTGCAAAAAGTGCAGGTGAACCTTCGCCCCATTGATCGCAAACGCCAAAAAAAGCGGCGCGAGCAAGTCAAAATGATCTTCAGTCTGGTGGTGAAGCCTGAGGATGACGGACAACTTCTGGTGACCATCCCTAAGTTGGGATCACCCCCATTCAGCTTTTACGCTTTTAACCGTGATGAATTGATGCAGCAGGCGACCATTGAGCTTTCGAGTTGGTTTGAGGAATCAACCCTTGAGCAGTTGATGTCCTTTCGTCATGCCCGCAGTGAAACCCTTGAAACTCTGGAAATTGAGGTCGCCCTCAAAAAAACGAAGGAATCCTTTGAGGAATCCATTGTGGAGACGGGCGATGCCTTTTGGGCCCTGCGTGAGATCGGGGTGAATCTTTCCGCGCAGGCTGCCGAAGGGCGCTTCCGTAAGACCTACCGCCGTGAAGATCAGGTGAATGACATCCTTCAGACCCTGTGCGCCCCTCGCAATAACAGTTTGCTTCTGGTGGGTCAAAGCGAATCTGGCAAAACGGCTATCCTCCATGAGGTGGTGCGTCGTATTCAGCGTCAGGAATGCCCAGATGCGCTTTTTGAGCGGCAGGTGTGGATGCTCACCCCGGATCGGTTGATTGCTGGGGCGCAGTACATCGGCACATGGGAAGAACGGGTGAGTGACCTCGCCCAAGAGTGCCGTCAGAAGCAGCATATCCTAATTGTAGAAGATCTGCCCGGTTTGCTTGAGGTCGGTCGCTGGTCAAAAAGTGATACCAACGTGGCCATGGCCCTAAAACCTCACATTGCTTCCGGAGAGATGGTGATCATTGGTGAATGTCGTCCTGAACGTTTAACCGCGGGCATGGGCATGGGGGCAAGTTTCATCAACCTGTTTCGGGTGCTCAGCATAAGCCCCATGCCCGAAGATGAAGCAAGCACCGCCCTCACCAGTGTGGCCCGCGATGTAGAGCGTGAATTTGATGTGCGCATCAGCCCACGGGCCCTTGATACGGCTATGGAACTGAGTCGTCGCTTTTTGCCGTATCGCGCCCTCCCCGGCAAAGCCATTCGTTTGATCGAGGAGACCGTTGCTGACTGTCTACCCAAACGTGCGTTCATGCCCAATGATCAGCCGGACGGGCTGCGCCATCCTGTCAACCGGGTGGTGGTTGAGCGGGCTGATGTGATCAGGAGTTTTTCGGGGCAGACAGGACTGCCCGAATTTGTGGTGAATGATGAGGTGCGACTCGATGTGGACGCCATTGAGAAATATTTCAGTGAGCGCGTCATTGGGCAGGATCAAGCCGTTGCAGCGATGGTTAATTGTGTAGCCATGATCAAAGCGGGACTGCATGATCCCAAAAAACCTTTAGGCACCTTCCTCTTTATTGGGCCTACTGGAGTAGGTAAAACCGAGATGGCCAAAACGCTGGCCGGTTACCTTTTTGGCGACCCAGCGCGGATGATCCGTTTTGATATGAGTGAATACAGCAGCGTGGATGGTGTGGCTCGGCTCATTGGGGCGTTTAACACCGAGGGCGAACTTACCCGGCGAGTGCGTGAACAACCTTTCTGCATTGTCTTGCTGGACGAGTTTGAAAAGGCGGATCCGCGGATCTACGATATTTTCCTTCAGGTGCTTGGTGAAGGCCGCCTCACGGACTCCACGGGACGCACGACAACCTTTCAGAATGCGATCCTGATCATGACCAGCAATCTGGGGTCTGGGCAGCGTCAGATTCGGCAGGTGGGTTTCACCACTGAGGCTGATGCGGAAAGGGTGGGGCAGCTTATGGACTCCCATTATCGGGCCCATGTTGAAAACTACTTTCGCCCGGAGTTTGTGAACCGGATCGATCAGATCGTCACCTTCCGCCACCTGATGCCTGCGGCCCTGCGAAAGATCGCCTCTCGTGAGTTGAACGAGGTGCTGCGACGGGATGGGATCACCCGTCGGGCGCTCTTGGTAGAGATGGACGAGAGCATCATCGATCTGGTGCTGGCCACGGGGTACAGCCCTATTTACGGGGCCCGTCCCCTTAAGCGGGAGATCGAGCGTTTGATCGTTGCCCCCCTTGCGCGGGTACTGGCCCAGCGCTCCCCCAAAGATCAACATGTTTTGCGTCTCGCGGCAGAGGGTGGTTCAGTGCAGATCAGGCAAATTTTGCTTGAGGAAGCGGATCGGATGGAGACAGTCACCCTGACAGGGTTGGACTCAGGACAAAGCCTTCAACGGCGTATGGATACGGCCGCCCTTGTGGAGGGTTTCGCGGCGCTGCGACGCAAACTTGCCGATTGGGATACCAGTGACACTGTTCAGGAAATGCGCGAGGAGAAGAGCCAGCTTTTGACCGAGACGCAGCGCTCGGACTTCTGGCGCAGCAGTGATGAAGCCCGCGAAACCCTGAGCCGTTTCTACTTTCTGGATCGACTCTTACAGCAGCTTCAGAACCTCCTTGAACGGGCTGAATATCTGGAAGATTTCGGGGTAATGATCAATCGTGACCGCGCCCTTGAATATCAGTCTGACCTCGCCCGGGACTATGAAGACCTGTACCAGCGGGTGAGTTATCTTGACATTGAAATGATGACTGCACACCTGCCCCACCGCAATCAGGCGATGCTGCTTATCACCCCGCTTACGGGGCAAAGTGGGATCAGCATTCAAGGGGATGGTTGGATGCGTCGGCTCACTGAGATTTACCTGCGCTGGGCGGAGCGAAAAGGCTACGAGTTTGATCTCTACCTTCTACTGCCCGACCCGGATACCTCTCACCTGATCGGCTTTAAAGCAGTGGTGGGCAAGGATTTTGAAACCCTGCTGCAAGCTTTCGGGGAGCAGCCCACCACTCAGGAAGTGGCTTTGATGATTAAAGGCTCCAATGTGTTTGGGTTTCTTAAGGGAGAACGGGGCATTCATCGCAGCATCGGGCGTGAGTCCAGCGTGGACGAATTTGCCCTCGTGCGGGTGTACGCCATCCCTGATACAGTCAAGATCAAAACATGGCTAGAAGACTATCAACGGGTCAAAGAGGAGATCACGGCCGGGTTGCGGGACGCCCCCCAGCCGGAAAAACAACAGATCATCCGCCTTTACACCTTAGACCGGGGTGAACGGTTTGTGCGTGATCTGCGCACCGGACTGCGCCTGACTCAGATCAAAGAGGTGCTGAAGGGCATGATCGATCCCTTCATCCTCGCCTTTTTGCGCACCGAAGAATCAGATGTGACATGGGAAGATCGGTTTCCCCCGACCTTCCCCTACTGAGGTTATGGCCTGCCCTCTCCCGACCGCCGCTTCGCGGCTCTGAGAGGGGAGAAAACTTGTTTTGAGAGCATCCCCTCAGCCTCTCCCTGAATCGATTAGGTTGAGGGGGTAGGGGACTATTCGTCACCCTTATCCAGTTCCATCAAGATGCTCTCTTGGGGATCACCTGTGTTGCCTCGGTCGATCAACACCGCGAACTCACCGCGATCCGCGCCCGTGACAAAGTCCACATAAGCCACATCCGCACCACCGAGGACAAAGGGCTCCGCGGTGAGATAGATTTCATCGGTCTCCTCGTTAAAGCGGGTGAGTGAAGTCACAAAACTTGAATCACTGTCCCCGCCAGCAAGGACGATTACCCCTTCTTCGATGCCAAAGGCGATATGAACTTCACCACTGGGCAGATCGACCCCGGCAATGCCGACCGCGTAATCGGCATCTTCGCCGTTCCAAGCGACCACAAAGATCGGGGCCTCGCCCTCTTCAGCGGCATAACTCAGGGCTAAGCCGTCCTCGGTGAAATAAAAAGCGTCCTGTGTGCCCGGTTCCAGCACCACTTCATCAATCGAGAGGTAGTACCCGCCGCCGATCATGGTGATGGTGTTGCTGGTGTTCTCGGTCACCTCGGAGCCGTCCACCGTTGCGGTGAAGGCAATGCCCGCCGGGATCAGGAAACTGTAAGGCGCATCCACGTTCCATAAATCCTGACCCGTAAAGCGCAGAATCTGGACACCCGGAATGTCGTTCACGACTTTGTTATCGATGATCCCCGCACTGCGCCCTTCGGCATCAGTGATGATCAGGCGCCCTTTGCCTTCCATCCACAATTGGTAGCCATCGTAATCCTCCGAGCCCGGTTCTTCGGTCGGTTCAGGGGCGGTGGTCGCTTCGGGACCCGGGGTGGGGGTCTTGGGTTTGGCTTTCACCTTCTCGCAGAAGGGGCAGGGGTGCTCATCAAGGCGCGCCTGTGAAGGCACCAAGATCAACGTTTTGGTCGAAGCATCACCCATGTAGACCGCTTCTGGTTCATCCGGGTTGGTGGAGGCAATATAGGCCCAAGTATCATTGTTGGTGTCCACCTGAATGGCGCGGGTGATGCCGGGGAAGTTGTTATCGTAGATCAGAATCCAGTAAATCCCATCACCCCGATCATCAATGCCCCACGGAGTGACCGCATGTCCACCTGACCCATCCGGTTGGAAGAACCCGATGGTATAGGTTGGACCTTCATAACCTTGGCTGTAGGATTCTTGGAGGGCTTCTAGAACCTGCGTCGGGGTGAGGGGATTGGTAGTGAATAGTGCTTGCACCTGTGGGGAAGCAATCTGAGTCGCCCACCAGTAAGCGATCTCGCGTTGTAAGGCGTCATTGCCCATAATATCCAAGGCAGCAGTAGAGTCGCCACCGAAGTCATTTGGTGAGATGACCCCGTATTCAAACAGGATGCTCAGCACGGCCATACCGTCGCAGTGCCCGCCTCCCATCGCATTGTTGGCCGCGTCCATCCACTGCTGTGCAACGGGATTCAGTTTGCAGGGTTCGGTCTGCCCACCTCGGCAGACGCCCGCCCCAAAGAGCCGAATCATCTCCGTCGCGCTGAGGTTAGCAAAGCCCGTCTCGTTGCCATAATTGGGAAAACTAAAGGAGTCGGTAGTGCTTTCAAAATCGACGGCTGCAAGCACATTGATCGGTTCTATGCCCTCAATGCCACCTCCATCAAAGCCTTGAAGGGGGCTTGGGGTTCCGTCCTGAGCGATGATGATCGTTGCGGGCGTGGCAAGGGTAACCACAAACAGCAGCGTGAAAAAAAGGGCGACAACGTATGAAACCCGTTTCATAATAAACCTCTCTATGCCAGTGCGGTTATCGTGTGGGCTTGTGAACAAAGTTAGTATGCAGCAGTTTCTCTTTTTGTGCGCACTCGACTCAGAAACCTCAGATTGACACAATCACCAAAGGGTCTTACAATGTCCTTGATGCGGCGGATAGGCCCTGTGCCGGAATCTCCCGCATTGATTAACCCCACGTTCAAGGATGGAAGTGCATGAGAGCGATCAGCCACAAGTAAAGTCCCTTCTGGGCTGCCTTGCCGCTGACGCCGATTGTTTCGGCGCGTTGATTCGCGCCATCCTTCCACCTGAAGGAATCCCATATCCCATCTGAATCGCGTCCCTGCAAGTCGCCCCCGGCGTCGTTTTTGATTCCGATCTCACCATTACTTTGGGGATTCACCTTGCGGAGGACGTTTGTATGTTGTTGACCATCACTCAAGTTTCTAAAACTTACGGGGAACACCAAGTCCTCGATTCTGTTGGACTAACACTGGGCGCAGGAATGCGGTTGGGGTTGGTAGGGGCAAACGGGGTGGGCAAATCGACCCTGCTCCGAATTATCATGGGACAGATCGAGGCCGATCAGTCTACGATCAGCTTTTCACGCGGGGTGCGCTTAGGCTATTTGGCTCAGGTGGATGATGATCCCGGAGATACCACCCTTGAGGATCGGCTTGCCGCTGCGGCCGCACGGGTACGCGCCCTAGAGACCCAACTGCGCGAAATGGAAACCCATATGGCTGAACTTCAGGGCGAAGCCTTGCACAGCCTGATGGATGACTATGCCCACACCCTAGAATCCTTTGAAGCTGCGGACGGATACGATTTGGATCACCGTATCGAGGAAATTCTGAGTGGGCTGAAGATCGACCACATCGGCAGAGATCGGCTGATCAGCACCCTTTCCGGGGGGGAGAAATCACGGCTCCGGTTGGCCTTACTGCTGCTGGAAGCGCCCGATCTGCTGCTGCTGGACGAACCGACCAACCATCTTGACCAACACTGTCTCGAATGGCTTGAGAACCATCTAAGCCGCTACCGGGGCGGGATGCTGATCGTGTCCCATGATCGGCTGTTTCTCAACCGCACCGTGAACGGCATCATTGAGATTGAGGAGCATTCACACCGGGCCAAACGTTACGCGGGCAACTATGATGACTATGCGGCCGCAAAACGACAGGAGCGAGAGCGCTGGCGTCTGGATTATCAGCGCCAGCAGGAGGAGATCAAAACACTGCGTTATCAGGTAAAGGTCTCAGCTCGGCAGGTCGCCCATAACCGCCCTTGCCGGGATAACGATAAGTTCCTCAAAGGGTTCAAAGATGGCCGGGTTTCGGTGGCGATTGCGCGCCGGGTTCACAATGCCGAGGAACGCTTAGCCCAGATCGAGGCTGATCCCATCCCCGAACCACCTGATGATCTGGGTTTTGATCCCGACTTTGCACCGGATGTTTTTGAGGGCAAGTTTCCGCTGATCGCTTCTCAACTGAGCAAACAGTACGGGGAGCGCATCCTTTTTCAAGGGGTCTCGTTCACGCTGCCGGCAAGAGCGCGGATGGTGATTACGGGCCCAAACGGGGCGGGCAAAACCACCCTACTCACGATCCTTGCGGGGCTGCTCAAACCAGATACGGGAGAGGTGATCCGCAGCCCTCAGACTCGGATTGCATTCATCGATCAGGAGTGTGAGTCGCTCTCCCCTTCCCAAACCCTCTTTGAGGCCTATCGGGCGGGTTTAGGGGGGCCGGATCAGCCACACATCACGGTTTTGTTAGGTTCTGGGTTGTTCCGTTATCCCGATCTGGGCAAACGGATCAGCGCACTGAGCAGCGGGCAGAAGCGGAAACTGCAAATCGCCCGCGCTATCGCTGAAAAAGCCAATGTGCTGCTTCTGGATGAACCCACCAACTACGTCAGCTTTGATGTCTTGGAGACCTTCGAAAACGCTTTGCGGGTCTTCCCCGGTGCAATCATCGCGGTCACCCATGATCGCCGCTTCATCGAGTCCTTCGGGGGGGAAGTATGGCGTCTGGAGGAGGGCAAACTGCGCTTCATGCAGTAGTGCAGTCCATTTGACGGTTGTGCCTGTGGTTTGAATCCGAGTCAACCGATCACCGGGGAAAGCCCCATAACCCTATAGGCGTTAAGCCCAGACCCTCATCTGCCCTTGCTTTTAGGGTGGGTTTTTATGGGAAGGGCATTAAGAACTCTCAATCCTCTATCCCCCCTCTCCTTCGCTCCGCAGGGAAAGGGGGGATGAGGGTGAACCGGGTAACTGATCTGCTTGTCAAAAAGACCCAATATGGGCGTAAATGTAATCAATCGCTGCTTCAAGGATCAGATCGCGCCCCATGGGGAGTGGATCGGGCAGGGTAATAGCTACATCGGGGATCAACCCACCGGGTTCGTCGCCCGTGTGTTCAAGAGGAGTCTCATTGGGGGTGTACCACGCCCCATTGGTGATCCGAAGCTGCGAGCCATCACTCAGGATGTGAAGCACTTGCACCGAACCTTTGCCAAAGGTGCGCTGTCCGATCAACACGGCCCGGTCACGATCTTGGAAGGCACCCGCCACGATCTCACTGGCGCTGGCGCTGCCCCCATTAACCAACACCACCAACGGGATACTTTCGCCGATTTCACCGGTCTTTGCATTGAACTGGCGATTCTGCCCTGATGCGGTCTTTTCCGAAGCAACTGCGCCTTCGGTCAGGAATAAATCAGCGATCTGGATCGACTCGGTGAGCAGTCCGCCGCCATTGCCTCGCAAATCAAGGATCAAGGCCCGGGGTTTGAGGGGCAGCAGTTTTTCCAACTGGGCCTGAATATCTGCTGGAGCCGTCTGGTTAAAGATCGCCATTGAGATATAAGCGATGTCCGTGTCCTTGAGGATGCGCCCAAAGATGTTGATCTGGGCCCGGGTCACCGAGACCTCAAAGGGTTCGTTCACACTGGCGCGGCTGATGGTTAGGCGAACCTGTGTGCCCAGTTCACCCCGGATCAGAGTCACCACCTCATCTAACGCCTTGCCCTTGACCTCAACCCCGTCTACCGCGACGATCACATCGCCTGATTGCAGACCAGCGGCCTCAGCGGGCCATCCGGCACGGGCTTCAGCGATCTGCACCTGTCCATCTTGGGTAAGACTGACGGTGGCGCCGATTCCCCCCAGCGCGCCCCGCATCACGGCTTCGTCATGTTCCGCCAGTGAGGGTTTCAAGAGCATGGTATGACGATCCCCAAGGGTTCCGAGCATTCCATTGATCGCCCCATAGAGCCGATCTTGCTCTGTAGGCAGGGGGTAATAAAAATCACGTTCGATGAGTGTCCATGCCTCCGTGAGAAGCTTTAACTTGTCCTCTGCAATTTGCGGCCTGCCCAAAAGGTAACCAGCAATAAACGCACCGACAGCGGTGAGTGCAAGTGCCACCATCACCCCGACCATAAGTGCACCACTGGCATTCACTGCCCCGGCAGGTGGTGTCGGCTCCCGATCCTGATCATTTTGGTAAAACATACTTACTGACCTTGTCCCCTGCTCATACACATCCTCAAGGTTATGACCCAATTTGCTTGCGAAGCGCTCGGATGGTCTCGCCCAACTCCACATCACGCCCGTTCTGATCGGGGATCATGAGGATGTCGGGGGTCAAGCCGATCCCATCCAATTGGGCCCGGCTTGGGGGGTAAAACTCCCCGGTTGTCACGTGCAGTGAGGATTTATCGGAGAGCTGAAAGATCAGTTGAATCGACCATTTGCCAAAAGTCTGCTGCCCCACCAGAAGGGCCCGTCCGTTATCCTTTAAGGCCCCTGCAACCAACTCCGCGGCGCTGGCCGATCCCTTATTGACCAGCACCACCAGAGGTAGGTCAAGCATTTTTTGGCTGATCTTGTCACTGTTGTTGATGGCGTACTGCTTTTCGCCGCTTTTGTTGCGTTCGATGAGGATGATCTTATCATCAGGCAAAAAGGCGCTCGCCACCTGAATCGATTCGAGGAGCAGCCCACCGGGGTTATTGCGCATATCGAGGGCGATCCCTTTAACCGCCGCCGCCCGTAGATCCTCAAAAGCATCGTTGAGTTCTTCCGGGGTGCGGCTGGTGAAGCGCAAAATCTGAATGTAGCCCAGTTCAGGGGCTTCGGCCAGCACTCGCCATACCACCGAAGGGACTTCGATGGTCTCAAAGAGGATAAACCGCTCGAGAGTCTCGCCGCTGTCACGTCCCACGAGGAGCTTCACCCCACTGTCCGCTTTAACCTCGCCGCGCAAGAGTTGATCCGCAGCATCCTGTGGGGTCTCTGGGGCGATCTCCTGATCGTTCACTTTGAGCAGGATGTCACCGTCCAGCAGACCAGCACGGGCAGCCGGGCCCTCACGGAAGGGATACAGGCGGAATTTGCCTGCCTCGTCGCGTCTCACCTGAACCCCGATGCCGCCATACTCTCCTGCCAGCACATTCGATTCACTGGCTGCAACGGCTGGTTCGATAAAATAGGTCAGGCGATCTTGAAGGGTGCCCAAAAAGCCCCGAACGGCCCCATATTGAAGGGTGGTTTGGTTGGGCAGGGGGCGTAGATAATGCTCCTCAATGAGGGCTTTGGCCTCCAACAGCAGAGGGAACTGCTCCGCACTGGAGTTAGCGGGCAGGTTCTCCCCGATCACTGCTTCATGGGCCGCCAAAGAAGGAATCGCCCCTCGAACCACAAATCCCGCGGTAAAAACTGCGCCTAGCAGCACACCAATCAAGATCCCTCGCAGTAACCCTGCGCCCGGTGATGACCTCATGGGGTAATTCCTTCCCTCGTCAATTCGGTGGGAAAGGATTTTAGCACGGATGATCAGCAGGTGAAACAGCGTTTTATGGGATATTACCCCAGTTGCCTGTATCGGCTTTAGTCCCCCCTTGACGCTTGCCGAAAGGTGACGGTCTCCGATTCTTCCTCAACATTCCTTACTTCAACCCCTTCAGGGGGCACTTCTGGAAACCAATTTCTCATGAGCTTGTCACCTTTGAAGGAATCCTACATCTAAAGGGATAGTGTTTGATCAACCGATCCTAAAAACCAAGAAAGAGGTATTGTCCATGTCCCTGCTTCGTGAAAAAGACCGTCAACACCTGATCAAAGAATTCGCCGCGCTCAAGAACCCCGTGAAGTTAGTGATCTTCACCCAAGAATTTGAGTGCGATTACTGCCGTGAAACCCGCCAGATTGCTGAAGAAGTTGCCGAACTTTCGAACTTGATCACGGTGGAGGTTCACGATTTTGTGGCCGACAAGGCGCTGGCCGATAAGTATGGTGTGGATAAGATTCCGGCCACAGTTCTGGTGCGCGGCGGTGGTGAGGAAAAAGACTATGGTATCCGCTATTACGGCATCCCTTCTGGGTACGAGTTCACTTCCTTGATCCATGATATTCTGATGATCGGGACGGGGGAAACAGGATTATCCGCCCAGACCAAGGCTTGGGTGGCCGAACTCAAAAGCCCGCTCCACCTTCAGGTTTTTGTGACTCCTACTTGTCCTTATTGCCCTCCCGCGGTGCTGCTGGCTCATAAACTAGCCATGGAGAGTGATCTGATTCGTGCTGATATGGTCGAAGCCTCCGAGTTCCCCCATTTGTCGATGAAATACAATGTGATGGGTGTGCCTCGCACGGTGATCAATGAGGATTGGCATGTCGAAGGTGCCGTACCCGAAGCCATGCTGATCGCCCAACTGCAAGACGCCCTCAAGTAAGCGGGGCAAGTTCCTCTCCGTCCGGACGAGGGGAGCGATACTTATTTTTAGGACACTGGGGTGAGCATCATGTATGACTCACCCCAGTCTGACAGACCTCTCGACCTATCTCCAGTTTGGCAGAAACGCCCTCCATGAGTTGACTATTCCGGCCCCGCTGCGATTCCACTATAATCACCCCAATGCAACGCGGAGGGATGATCGATGAATGACGCTGAGATCATGGCACACATACGGGCAGGTGATAAAACCGCCTGTGGTGTGTGCATTGAGCGGTATTCGCCAGCGGTCTATCGGCTTGCCCTGCGCCTGACGGAGGATGAGCAGGAAGCCGAAGATGTAACGCAGGAAACCTTCCTGAACGCCTTCAAGAACATTGACTCTTTTGAGGCGCGTTCTGGGATCGCCACATGGCTGTATCGGATCGCCTTCAATGTGGCCCTGACGCGGCGACGCGCTGATCATCAGGCAGTTTCGATTGATGAAGTGGCTGATGAGGAATCGCCTCTGCCTTTACCCACTCAATTTTTCGACTTTTGCTGCCTGCCGGAATCCACTTTTCAGGAGTCGGAGACTCGGTCTGAACTCGAACGCGCCATTCGAGAACTGCCTGAAACACTGCGTTCAGTTTTTATCCTGCGCGAACTTGAGGAACGCTCCACCCAAGAGTGCGCCCAGACCCTCAAGGTGACCCCAGAAGTGGTCAAACAGCGGCTGCACCGAGCGCGTTTATGGCTGCGCGAACGCCTCTCGCACTATTTTGGAGAACGGGTCAAATAGGAAGCGCTGATCATGGCTGAAACGGAACAGTGTAAAGACCTGCTGAAGCACTTTTCAGCTTTTGTGGACGGTGAAGCCTCCGAGTCCCTGTGCGCGGACATCGAACGTCATCTGGCAGCCTGCCCAGAGTGCCAGATTATACTTGACACGCTGCGCCGTACCATCAGCCTTTACCATGATCTAGAAACCCCCACTGTGCCCGACTCCTTGCGCCGTAAACTCTTGGCACGATTTGCCTTACCGGACAATCCTGATCGTACAGACTAGTTCAAGATTCTGAGGTCATCAACACCCCCTATGCGCGATCAATCTTCAGCGGCTTTTTACAATACCATCGCCCGTTACTACGACGCCGAAAACGAGTTCATGACCGAAGATCTACCCTTTTACGATGAACTGGCCGAAAATTATGGCGAACCGATCTTGGATATTGGTTGTGGCACGGGACGGGTAATGCTCCATCTGGCAAGCAGTGGACATCACACTGACGGCATCGACTTCTCCAAAGCCATGCTGGATCGGGGCAAACGGATTGCCTCCGCTCGCAGTGATCTGCGCGACTTGTCCCGCTTTTTTGAAGGTGACGCCGCAACCTACGAGTACCCTCAGACCTATCCCTTGATCCTTGTCCCCTACAATGGGTTGATGCACTTCCGTTCCTCTCAAGCGCAGATCAACGCAATCCGCCATTGGAAGGCTCATCTGGATGAGGACGGGGTGATCGTGTTTGATCTGCCCAATGCGGGTGAGATGTTTGGTACTGCTGACGATGGTGCGGTCACCTTGGAACGTTCCTTTGTGGAGCCAGAATCGGGGAATCTGGTGATGCAGCAGTCGGTCAGTGAACTGGATCGGACTGAGCAGCTTCAGTACATCACATGGAT
>JACSRJ010000148.1 GCA_014879835.1 Anaerolinea sp. | reverse complement strand
AAGAACCTTATTCCCCCCTTCTCCAGCTTGGAGACGGGCACCGCGAAGCGGTCGTACAGGGGGGATGAGATCAATCATCGAAAGGTGACTTCTCAAATGGCTTCTAAGGGGTGAGGATAAGTGCGTAACGCCCTGCTCACCCCTCAGAACCTTTCAGGCAAATGCCCTAAATGAGGAACTTTTCACGAAGCCCCAGACGTTATTAGTGATACAATCTGTGGCAAAGGGTTTTGGGATGGAGCCTTGCTTTGAGTCGTTTACGAGCAGGAGTGTTCATTCTTAGTGCAGCATTGATGAGTTTGTTCCTGCCTCTTTTTGCTGCACCAGTACAGGCGCAAAACGCCGCCGTAAGCCTCAACATCGAAGTCGGTTTTGAAGGCTATTTCCGTTCTGAAGGGTGGCTGCCCATCTTAATACGGGTGGCGAACGGTGGTGCGGATATTAGCGGTGAACTGCGGGTGATGTCAGTCGATGTGCTGGGGAAAACATCCAGCGCTTATATCGCACCCCTCGAACTGCCTACTCAGTCCGATAAGCGTCTGTTCATGTATATCCCTCCCGCCCTCACCGCTCAGACCATTCGGGTGGAGTTGGTGACCCCAGAGCGCATTGTGGCCGCCGTCAACCGCGATCTGAAATCTACCCGTTCCTCGGACATGCTTTTTGTTGTGGTTACGGACTCGCCGCGTGGCAGCATCGATCTCAAAGGGATGCGCAGTGGCATGGGGGATTCTTATCAGGCCAATTGGCGCGCTGAAAATCTTCCTCGTTTGGCGGAAGCCATGCGCGGGCTAAATGCACTCATTCTGACCGATACTGATACCGGCATTCTGACTTCTGATCAGCGTCTGGCCATCGCTGATTGGGTGTTGAGCGGCGGTCATCTGGTGGTCACCGGAGGGGTCAACTGGCAAAAAACGCAGGTTGGGGTGGCTGACCTTCTGCCAATACGCCCCGAACGCACCACAACTCTCACTTCCATGCCCAATCTAGCTGCCTTTGCAGGGCAAACGTATCCCCTAGCAGCCCCCGGTACGGCACCCATTGTGGTAGCCACTGGTGACCTGACCCGTGATGCGCAGGTACTGATTACTCAGGGAGGCGTCCCTTTGTTGGTGCGCCGCTACCACGGCGCGGGAATCGTGGACTACTTAACCTTTGATCCCAACCTAGAACCTTTCTCCTCATGGGGGGATCGGGCTTCGTTGTGGTTCACCCTGTTTACCACCACTGGTCAGCGCCCTAGTTGGGCAGCCGGGGTTCAGGACAGTGAACAAGCGCGGGTGGCCGCTGATATGATTAGTGGGCTGCGCTTTCCAGATGTGATGCAGTTGGCGATCTTTTTGGGCATCTACATCACCTTAGTTGGCCCAGTAAACTATCTCGTCTTGCGCCGTATTGGACGGCGCGAGTGGGCATGGGTGACCATTCCCCTTGTGGTGATCGGCTTTGCGGTGATCTATTACCTGACTGGCGCAAGTCTTCGGGGGACTCAAGCGGTGGTCAGTCGGATGACCCTTGTGCAAGTATGGGAAAACATGGATCGGGGACAGGTTGACTCGGTGATCGGGGTGGCCGTTCCTCGCCGAGGGCAGTACAGTTTTTCGGTAGCCCCCGGGTTCACCCTGCGCACCCTTGAGGAGGAGGATTTTGGCTCACTGGTCTCCGCCAAGGGGATCGATATTTATGAAGTGGGCAGCTACGAGGCCCGCAATTTCCTGATCGATGCGGGCACAACCGCGCCCTTTGTGAGCAGCGGTTTTGTGCGTGCGGTGCCCCTAGAAGGACGTGCGGAGATCGTTTTACCCGCAGCTCAAGAAGGGCTGCCCACCCCTGTTGTGGGCAGCAGTGGGACGCAGATCATGGGCACAGTACGCAACACTACCGGGCAAACCTTGCTCAATGTGGTAGTGCTGGCCATGGGTGGTTCTCAGGAGTTGGGCACGCTCGAACCGGGCGAAACGCGCACCTTCGTTTTTGACATGCGGGCCACCCAATCACCGCCTATTTCACTGGGGAGTGGCAACTGGGCGACGGCTTATTTTCGGGCTGGGCGCACCCTTGGTTCTACTTCTAATATGACCATGCGTCAGATCATGGGCACACGTTATCTGGTTGCCCGTGATCCCTTCAGTGGACGAGGCTTTGAGAACTTCAACGATCAGCAGGAAGATTTCCGCCGCCAGCGCTTTCTTGAAGCGATCATTGTTGATGCTGATCCCAGCGGCGGACGGGGCACGGATGTATATGTTGCTGGTTGGACTGAAACCAGCCCATTGCCTATCAACCTGACAGGGGTTCCTTACGTAACCGAGGACAGCACCCTTTACCTCTACCGACTTCCGGTGACGGTGCGAGCGGCTGAGCAGAATACCATTGTGGAAATGCCCAACGCTTACCTCACTTGGACTCCCACGGAAGAATCAACCCGGAGAGATGTGGCTCCCTATGAAGTGAGCATCCAGCCCAATGAGCGCTACATCTTCCGTTATGTGCCGATGCCTCTGATGCGCCTTTCGGAAGTGACTGAGATTCGGCTCACCGTCCAGCCCAGCACAGGGGCTTCACGCCAAGTGACCGACGCCCTCTCACTCTGGAACTGGCAAACCCAGCAGTGGGAGATGGTACGCATCGAGAACTTTCTCACACAGGTGATCAACCCTACACGCTTCATCGGACCCCAAAATGCTATTGAGATGAAACTTGAGATCACCGCAGAGACACCCATCAATCGTCTAGGGTACGAACGGATCGATCTGACTTTATATGGCAAGTTGAGCGAGGAGTCATCGAAGTAATGTCGGACGCGCCAGCAGAACTAGGTAAAAAACCGCTCGATCTGGAGAGTGTACGCCGCCAGATCGTTGAGGACGACTTGATCATTGAAACGCGAGGTCTCACCAAAAAGTACGACAAACTTCTCGCGGTGAATGATCTTTCTCTGCATGTGCCTCGCGGCTCTATTTATGGTTTTGCGGGGCCCAATGGCGCGGGCAAGACCAGCACGATGCGCATCCTTACTACTTTGATGCTGCCGACCAGTGGTCAGGCATTTGTGGCAGGCATCGAAGTCACCAAAGACCCCCGCGCCGTGCGCCGTTTGATCGGGTACATGCCGGATTATTTTGGGGTCTATGATGATATGAAGGTTTGGGAATACCTCGACTTCTTTGCGGCTTGTTACGACATTCCTGAAGGGGATCGGCCGGGGATGATCAGCGATCTGCTTGATCTGGTAGACCTGACTCACCGCCGTGATGATATGGTAGACAAGCTTAGTCGGGGGCTTCAACAGCGGTTGTGTCTGGCCCGGACTCTGGTGCATGATCCTCAGGTGTTGATCCTTGATGAACCAGCCTCTGGGCTTGATCCTCGCGCTCGAATCGAGATTCGGGAACTGCTCGTGGAGCTGGCCAAAATGGGTAAGACGATCTTCTTTTCAACCCACATTTTGGCTGACGTAGCCGAGATCTGTACCCATATCGGCATTGTGGAGGCCGGGCAGATCGTTTTGCAGGGTAAAATGGAAGATATTCGCCGCCGTCTTATGCCCAACCGCCAAGCTGTAATTACCCTACTGGATCGGGCCGAGGAAGCCAAACGTATTTTGGACGGGATTAGGGGCGTATTGGAAGTCCATCAAATGCCCGAAGAAGGCGGCCGCAAGCGGCTCAAAGTTCACTTTGATGGGGATGATCAACTGCTCAGCACCATGATGCAGGCGCTGGCCGCCCAATCTATTCCAATGGTGAACTTCAGCGAACAGTCCGAAGACCTTGAAACCGTGTTTATGAAGGTTACGAAAGGGATCGTCTCTTGAGCGCAGCGGAGAATCTGCCGACTCCCCGACGCCAAGGCCGGATTAGGCTGATGGGCAACCCGGTCATCCTCAAAGAACTACGGGGGCGAATGCGGGGTGCACGGGCATTTGTGGTGCTCACTCTGTATCTGCTGCTCATGTGCGGCTTTATGCTGCTTATGTATGTCCTTGCGGCTTCTGCCCGCGATCTCAATGGGTATACCACCGGAGGGCAGATCGGACGTACCCTGTTTTTGGGGATCGTGGGTATAGAGTTATTTCTGGTGACTTTCATTGCGCCCGCACTGACTGCGGGGGCGATCAGTGGTGAACGCGAACGTCAAACCTACGATCTGGTGCGCACGACCCTTCTGCCAGCCCATTCTTTGATCACGGGCAAACTGATCGCGGCCCTGTCCTATGTGATGCTGCTGCTTTTGGCTGCCATCCCCCTTCAAAGTATTGCTTTTTTGTTTGGAGGGGTTACCGAAGCCGAAGTCGCCCTCGCTACAGTGATCCTGATTGTGACTGCGATCCTGCTTGGGGCAGTGGGGGTGTATGCCTCGGCCATCACCCAGCGCACCATCTCCGCAAACATTACCGCTTATGGGTACACCCTTGGGGTGATCATTGGCTTCCCCCTTGTGGCCTTTGTGTTGGTCGGTTTGTTTGGTTCCAGGGTGGGCTTGATTCCTTTGCAGTGGCAGACGATTTTGCTTTACCTGCTGCTGGCCATGGTGGTGACCAACCCACTGGCAACCGCATATGCTACGCAGACATGGCTGCTTCAGACCGGCAGTGCGGGCTACTTCACCCAGACCTTGACCGATCCGGTCACGGGGATTTCGGCGCAGCTCCCGGTGATTTCACCGTGGATTTTATTCACGATCTTGTATTTATCGTTGGCGGTGTATTTTGTGGTGAAGGCAGTGCGCCGGGTGCGGCGCGTCGAAGGCTGACCTTGACGTAGAAGCGCAGTAGAGGAGTGTGTGTAATGACTGAACATCAACAAACCCAATCGCAGGCAAAGCAGCTTTTGTCCCTGCTTCAGCGGTGGGATATGCGCTTGCGTCTAACCCTGCTGCCCCTATGGATTCCGCGTGGGATCATGGTGGGTCTAGGCGTAGGGCTGGCAGCAGCGATTTTTTCCCGGATGCGGCCGTCACTCATGCCCTCTCAGGTGATGGGCATTGCGCTGTTGGGGGTGGTTGTTGGTGGGGTCGGGGCGTTTTTGGTAGTGTGGCTGCTGCCGCGTTCTCCGATCAAAGCCGCCCGTTACTTTGACCGGGTCTTTGGTCTCAAAGAACGTACCAGCACTGCTCTTGAAGTAGCCGCAGGGATCATACCGGCCACGGCGGGTTTTGATACCCTTCAGGCGCAAGATGCGCTGGCTCATGCGGCTCAGGTGAAAGCTTCCCGTCATCTGCCCTTTCGCGCCCGACGGGGTGAGCTTGGTTTTATGGTACTGTTGGCAGCATTGGTGGCAGTATTGGCCTTCAGTTTTAACCCACAGCTTGAGGCTTTAGCGCAGGAACGGGCCGTCAGTTCGGCCATCGAAGCACAGGCTGATAAACTGCGCGAGATCAAACGTGACATCGAAGCCAACAAGGGATTGAGTGATGACGAAAAACGGGAGCTGACCAAACTGATCGATGACGCCCTAGAAAAGCTTGAACAACCGGAGATCACCCAACCAGAAGCGGTGGCGGAGTTGAGCAAGACCGCGGAACTGCTCAACGAAAAACGCGAAGGGTTAAATCAGCGCCAGCGGGAAGCGGCCAAACAGGGCGGAGAGGCCCTAAACCAGAATCCGACTACACAGGGCATCGGGCAGCCCTTAGAGGCAGGCGATCTGGGCAAAGCAGCCAGCGAGATGAACAATCTGGCGGAGCGTTTGAAGGATAATCAACTGACCGAGGATCAGGCGCGGGAAGCTGCGGATGCCCTCGAAGAGGCCGCCAAAGCGTTGGAGGAACTCAACCCAGAGGCAGCAGACGCCCTAAAACGAGCTGCGGAAGCACTACGACAGGGTAATCAGGAGGAGGCCGCCAAAGCCCTAGAAGAAGCGGCTAAGGCCCTTCAGAATCAGCAGGGGCAGATGGATAATTCCGATCTCTCCAAAGCTGCCGAGAATGCAGCTAATGAGATCAACCAGAGCAGCAGTGAAGTTGCTCAGGCGGGTAAAGAGAGCAGTTCAAAGGCACCTTCCGGCCAAAAAGGTGAGTCTCGTACCGCTGCCAATCCCGGGCAGCCCGGCCAACAAGGACAACCCGGACAAGACTCGAGCAGTGAATCACAGGCGGGTCAACCCAGCAGCAGCCCTGACGGGCAGGGCGAAGGTGATCCCGGCGAACTGATGGATAACGCCGACAGCTCATCTGGTGGGGATGCTCAGGATGGCGCGCAGGAAGGTGACGGCACTGGGGCGCAGTCAGACAGTGACGGCACAGAAGGTAATCCCGGCGAGGGGCAGTCAGGCAATATTGAGAGCAGTCGAGGAAATGCGGCTGGAGCAGGAGTCGGCTCTGGGGGGTCTGGCTCCGACGTGACTGAGGGCAAGTCCAACGAACAGCCCATCAACCCAAATAACCAACGTGGTGACGGCCGTCTGGCGGATAATCGATTCATCTATGCACCTTCCTTCATCGGCGGTGAAGGTGGCGACAAAATCGGGGTAGAGAGCGATCAAGACCCCGGCGAAACCGATCCCACCGAAACCGGTGATTTCACCAGCAACCCAGAGGGAGAATCCAAAGTCCGCGTTCGGGACGTGGTGGGTGCAGCCAAAAAACAGGCCGATCAGGCCATGGAGAATGACCGGGTTCCCGGTGCCCTGCGAGGGGTGATCCGCGAGTATTTCTCTGGATTACAGCAATGATCTGGCCAAAGCCAGTTGGTGTAGGGCTGCTGCTGGTCGCACTGTT
>JACSRJ010000054.1 GCA_014879835.1 Anaerolinea sp. | reverse complement strand
GATGATGCAGAACATGAGCGCCATGATGGACAGCATGATGAATATGGAGATGTCCGATGACATGCGCGCTGAGATGGAAGCCATGCGGGGCATGATGGATATGATGATGTCCGATGACATGATGCTTGGCATGGACATGATGAGTCCTACTGTCACGCCTGATGTGATGGCGGGCATGGACATGGGCGGCGGCCATGTGATGGAACCCATCAGCAGTGAAGGGGTGCCTGCGGCGACGGAAAATCTAGGCGGGCAACCTCTCGACTATCGTTTGGAAGATGGGGTAAAAGTCTTCGATCTGCGCGCCGAACCGGTTCTGTGGAACATTCTCGACGGTGTGACTGTGACTGCCTGGACGTATAACAGCACTGTGCCAGGGCCGATGATCCGGGTGACCGAGGGAGATCGCGTCCGCATCAACTTCACCAATAATCTGCCAGAACCCACCACCATACACTGGCACGGACTGAACGTTCCCAATGGCATGGATGGTGTCCCTGGCGTCACTCAGGAGGCCGTGCAGCCGGGCGAAACATTCACCTATGAATTTGAGGCGCGGCCTGTCGGCACGTTCATGTACCATTCGCATTTTGACAGCGATGTGCAGGTGAGCGTCGGGCTGTATGCGCCGTTTATTATTGACCCCACCCAGCCGGAAACGCCTGCACCCGATGTTGATGTCACTTTGATGTTTTCGGAATGGCGTGTGGTAGATGGGCTGACTTATCCCGCGATGCCCA
This sequence comes from Anaerolinea sp., assembly GCA_014879835.1. Classification (GTDB taxonomy): domain Bacteria; phylum Chloroflexota; class Anaerolineae; order Aggregatilineales; family UBA2796; genus UBA2796. The sequence goes on along the minus strand of JACSRJ010000054.1, from coordinate 5,996 downwards.
TGGCAGGGTCTGAGCCGAATTATTTCACGATTAACGGCCACGCCTTCCCGGCAACAGAAACCATCACCGTACAGCGCGGCCAGCGTGTGCGCCTGCGGCTCATCGGCATCGGTCAGTTCGTTCACCCCATGCATTTGCATGGAATGCCTTTTAAGGTCGTGGCTATCGATGGTTATCCTGTACCGGAAGGTGCGCGGCAGATGCGCGATACCTTAAGTGTCGCGCCGGGCGAGCGCTACGACATCGAATTTGTCGCAACGGAATTGGGCACCTGGATGTTTCACTGCCACATCCTGCATCACGTCACCAATGATGGCGTCGAGCCTGGCGGCCTGGCGCTGGTCATCAACGTGGTCGAATAGTGAGCTTTCGGCGTACAGGCCGATGGGTGCCTGTACGCCGCCACACCACATAGGAGAATCTCGATGTACAAGAAGCTATTCACTTTAATTGCCATTTTCAATCTTATTCTGGTTGGCGTGCTGGTCTCCCGCGCGCAAGAGGCCACCCCCGAACCGGGGGGCGGGATGGACATGGAGATGGACACGGGCTATTCCGTTGACGATCTCGCTCCGCTGGCCTTAGCCTACTACGAGGGCGGGGAAGTGTATTTCATCCACCCGGAGGCCTCTGACGAAGGTGTCGCCCAAGTTTTGACCGATATGATGGGCACCGATGTGATCACTGTCCCCAGTCTGGCAGAAATCCCGGAAGAACTGCTGGGCAACGTGTATGTGTTCACCAACGGGATTGAAGCGATGGGGCCGCTCGGCTATCAGCCTGATGTGTTCGACAGCGTGCCAAGCGAGGAGAATTATATGCCACTGCGCGCCGTCAGTCTCGTGACCTGGCAGGAAAACGTTGAAGCGCGTGAACTGACCAGCGTGGATGAAATCCTGGCTGCCGAAGAAGCGGGCGAAGTGGTCATCGAACAGCCCGGTGTCGTCGTCAACATGCCAATCCTGGTCTGGCCGGATGGCACCCGTTAGTTTTACAGCACGTTATCGCAGGGGAAGGGGAATTCCTCTTCCTCTGCAATGAGAAAGGCACACAGTGATGATGGGTGGCATGGGTGTAATCATGTTGGTAGGACTGTTCGCGGTGGTGGTTTTGCTGCGCTGGCTGTTACCATCGCAGCGTTGGTCTGAGGCTCGCCCAAAGCGAAAGAACGATGACTTGCTGTCGCCTGACGGGTCCTATGAACTGGATGACGAGGGTGAAATCCTGGACTTTGCCGAAGAGAAAGCTAAACGAAATCTCTGACAGCAACAGTTCACCCAAAAAGGCTACGTCTTAGCAATGGACAAGGTCACCGTTGTGCCTTTGCCTTTGGACGACTCAATCTTCAACTGCCCGTTCACCAGTTGGGCGCGTTCGCGCATCCCGATCAATCCGAAATGCCCGGTGCGTGTCAGATCGTTCAGATTGAGATATGAAGGCACTTCAAAGCCCTGACCATCATCACACACCCATAGTTGAACGGCTGCGGGTTCAAACTGAAGCTCGACCTGAATACTGTGGGCGTGGGCATGACGGCGGGCGTTGTTTAAGGCTTCCTGCGCGATGCGATACAACGTCAGCTCTTTTTCGGATTCTAAGCGGCTCGGAGAACCACTGACGCGAAACGCCGCGCCGGCTTCACCTGCCAGTGTTTCCAGCGCTGGCACCAGACCCAATTCATCCAGGTAGTGGGGATGCAGCGCCCGGCTGAAGCGACGGATTTCTTCAATCGACTGGGCAATCATCTCTCGCAGTTCACTCACTCGCTGTTCAACTTGGTCGGGGTCGCGGGACAAATGACGCTGTACCATTTGTGTTTTATGTCCCAGGGCGATCAGGGTTTGTACCGTCTCGTCGTGCAGTTCTCGCGCCAGACGTGCGCGTTCTTCTTCCTGTGCCTGCGTCAGCGCGCGGGCATAATCTTCCAGCGCAGCCTGGTAGCCTTTAACACGCTGCACCATTTCATGCAGCATGACGCGCAGGTCTTCAATCTCTTTCACGCCGCCAATCGGTCGCGCAATCGATTGGAACTCGTTCTGGCCGATCAAACTGGCACGTTGACCCAGTTCACGCAGCGGCTGCACCACATAACGCAGCCCAAAGAAGAGCGTCAAGAAAGAAGTCGCGGTGGCGATAAACAGGATAAAGGGCATGACCTGCTCGAAGCGGATCAGGGGATCGGTGAGCGAGTGCCAGGGTTCACGAATGATCAGCCCCCAATCGGTATCCGGTACTGGAGCAAAAGCAACGACATCCCCGTGCATAGTGTGTGAGGTGAACAACACACCGCTGGTGCCCGTCATAATCTCTGCCACACCCGGCCAGTCATGCAGGGCTGCAGCGTCTGGAAAGTTGCCTCTTCCAAACAACACCTCCCCTTCACGGTTAAAAAGCACGATGGTATTGACGGCATTCGGGTGATTGATATTGAGCATTCGTTCCAGGTCGAGCGCTTGCAGCGGCACCTGATCGATGGCGACTTGGTGGTTGAGAGCGTAATTTTCACGCTGTACGGCGATAAGTTCTGCCAGCGCCAGCACTAAACGAGTATTTTCCTCAGTGGCAAGGGCTTGCATGGACTGTTGATGGCTGTTAATCCCGCTAACGGAAAAAACGATAAGCAAGATGGTCAGCGGCAGCACTGTCCACAGAATCACCTGTGCGCGCAGCCCATGTAAACTGAAAGCCAGCAGGTGTGAGCACCGGTTCATGTGTTTTGCTCCGGCAAATGGATCAGCCCCAGTTGCAGCGCCTTCGTCACGGCTTCGGTGCGACTGTTGACTTCCAGCTTGGCATACGTGCTGGCGAGGTGTCCCTGTACGGTGCGGTCACTGATCGATAGTTTCAAACCAATGCCACGATTCGTCAGTCCTGCTGCTGCCAGTTGCAGCACCTCCCGTTCCCGATCCGTGATCGGTTCCACAATTTGCCCCGTTTGTCCACCGCCTGCCATATGGGTCATGAGTTTCTGGGCGATGTCCGGTGCCAGCGCAGGCTGTCCTGAATGCACGGCGCGAATCGCGGCTGTCATCTCGTCAGCTTCGGCGGTTTTCAACATGTAACCATTAGCACCCGCTTGCAGCGCCGCAATCACGAACGGGTCGTCGTCGTAAGCCGTCAGAATCAAGACACGCACAGGAAGGTTCTGCTCATGGATCCAACGAGTGACATCGATGCCAGTTGCGTGTGGCATCCGCACATCGAGGACAGCTACATCGGGAGACAAAGACAGGATCAGTTCCTTGGCTTTTTCGCCATCGCCAGCCTCGGCAATGACCTCAATTTCCTCGTCCTCTTCGAGAAAATCGCGGATTCCCTTACGCACAACTGCATGGTCATCAGCCAGAATAACGCGAATGGATGACATAGAAACCCAACCTACTCAATAAAGCAAGCATTGATTCTCAGGTAAAATGGTTTCCTATTCAGTATAAATATTGTTGGTGTATTTTGCATGGCGACAAAACAGGTGTGAGAACAAGTGTCTCTAACACAAAAAGGGATGGAGCATTTATCCCCCATCCCCTGCTTTGAGGTGTTACAACGGAATTTAGGCCGACAACTCAGCGATCAACTGCTCCATCGACTCGATTTCGGTAGTCTGTGCGTCGATGATGTTTTGTGCCAGTTCGCGCAATTCGGTGTGTCCGCTTTCACCCAGCCGTCGCAGCAGGCGTTCCGACATATTGATGGCATCGTCATGATGGTCAATCATGGACTCCAACCAGGCGATCTCGTACTCGACACCTTCGAGCTGCGACAGCCCAGCCATCATACCCATCATCATCGGCGGGTCGACCATCATGTTGCCCATCATACTATGATCCATGCCGGGCATGTTGTCCATCATCATGCCCCCGGGCATCCGGTCGCTCCCCATCGTCCCCATCGTCCCCATCATACCCATCATGTCCATCATTGACATCGGCAAATAGTCAACGCTGTACCATGCTTGCAACCAGGACTGCATCGTTGCAATTTCGGCGCTTTGTTCATCAATCACACTTTGACACATAGTCCGCACACTCTCAGTGACGGCTTTGGCAAGACAGTCATTTGCCATATCCAATGCCATCTGGTGGTGGTCAATCATGCCCTGCATGAAGCGCATTTCAGCACGGCCAACGCGCGCTTCGCTCGGCCCGTCAGCCCATACAGCAGGAGCCGCGAAGGCGGAGAAGGTCAACATGATCAGTCCGAAGATGAGCCACAACCTTTTCATACGATTCTCCTTGTTTCCGATTTGATTAACGATCAATGATCCATGCCCGGCATGTCTGCTGGCATCTGTGTTGGCGATGCTTCGTGGGTCATACCGGGCATTGTGCGCGAACCTGATTCGACGACGGCCATTTGGGTTGACAAGTAAATCGCCCAAACGATGAAGACAATCAACACAATTGTGATGACCCAACCCATTTTTACATTTCTTTCACCTCCTGATTGGCCGGGCGGCGGTTGCTCCACAATCTATCTCCCATAACGGCTAATCCTACGTAACATCCCTTTACAAACCGGACTCTACCGCCGACCCGATTCTCGTTTCATAGCGCGTCAGTTTTCGTATCAGGGTGGCTTCAATTCGGCGCATCTCCTGATCCAGCAAAGGCAGCAGCAGCCCGCCTGTGCCGATAGCGAACAGGACACCCGTGACAAATCGCATGATCGAATTGAATGAACCCAGCGCATCGCCTTGATAAAAGCCCGCCGGAAAACTGTTGTTAGTCACCGCTGCCAGCCAGCGGTTATCGTAGCGGAAGCCTGCTGCCAATCCACCGGTATCGCTGACCAAATGGGTTAACCCATCGATCCCTAATGGCAACAGAAGTGCAATTAAAATCCAGATGCGGATAGGTTTCGTGGCGCGCTCGCGGGATGCCAAACCATAAACGACACTGACAACCCATAGGCCACCGTACATATAGACCATGCGATCTGACCAGGCAACTTTCCACCCCAGATTTTCGTTGCCCCGAAAATTGCGTAATGCCAATGTATTGTTCAGCGAGTTTCCCGTGAGGATAAGTGGCAGCTCATTCAGGTTATACATGGGCTGCTCACCGAACAAGAAAAAAGAACGCTGCGCCATTTGGTGACATTGTGTTCCATAGAGGTCATAAATCACGCTGCCAAGCGATGACCATCCCAAGCGCATCATCACGGGTGCTGCAAAAGGCAGGAGGTTGTAAAGTCCGAAGATTACAACGAACAGGGATAACCAGTGTTTGGTAAACCAATAGGTGGCGCGCACCAAGCGCAAGCGTTTTTCGTGGTTCGCTGGGTGCTGAACTTGTTCACCCATTGGTTTCTCCGTTCTCCTCACTATTGAGAGTATAGGGACTCTGGCCGGTTTACTTAACCCGCTAAATTGCCTGTTTTTCTGCGCTGCAAAATACGCCAAATGGCGTATGACCGGACTCGTGCCACCTTTGCTATGCTTCATAAGCTCGCAATGGGCATTCAGTAATTAGAAAACAAAAATAGAGGGCAAGAAGCGTGGGATACTCTCGGTATGCCTCTAATGTACAAGTGCGGAATAACGGTTGGAAAGTCGTTTTGTTTGGTCTGGTGATGTTAGGCGTGGGAGCAGTTATTGGTGGGGTGGTTGGTGTGTTTCTCTTCATCCGCATTACTGGAGGAACAGCCGCGCCAAGCGTACCTATCAGCGCTCCAACTTTGTCACTCGAGATGGTTGGTACACCTACAGCGCCGGCGGGAGCGTTAGGCTCTGGTTCGTCTACTGAGGTGCCGACGCTTGTTAACAACGGGATAACTGAGTTTGCGCCCACTGCTGCGAGTGTTGTATCCCCACAGGCGGCGATAGCGGCTACGCCTACTGTGTTAGCCCCTCAGTTATTCCGCATCGTTTCTGACGAGTCCGAAGCGCGTTTTGCTGTCAGTGAAACCGTGCCGCTTGGGACAGCCATCGGACGAACCAATCAAGTAGCAGGCGACATCATTGTTGATTTCAATACGCCGTCGAATTCGCGTATAGG
>JACSRJ010000110.1 GCA_014879835.1 Anaerolinea sp. | reverse complement strand
ACCAGCCACAGCGGCAGCCAACCAAACCATGACGGCTGTAGTGGTGTTGAGCTTTACCCCAACCTTCACTTCAACCCCGACTTTCACGCCATCTTTTACGCCCAGCAGCACCTATACGCCCTCTTCGACACCCACCATCACCAGCACCGTGCATCAGGGGGCCTTTTTTGTGGTGACCAGTGATGATGAGGTGATTTATGCGTGGGAAGGGCCGTGGCGGGGTGATAAAAGCGTGGCCACAGTGTTGAAGGGAGACCGTCTGCCGGTCATCGCCGCCAAACGCAACATGGATGTGTTTGTCTGGTGCATTGTGCGGCTGCCCTCTGGGATCGATGCGTGGATTTCAACCCGCGTTGGGGAGATTCAACCCGAATCGATGTTGGTGGCAGGGATTGCTCAACCTGCGACCATCCCAGCCGCAAGGTTCAAACCCTCCGCAACCCCCGTGCCAACGAATGTACCCACGGCTGCACCGGGATGGAATCCGCCGCCTGCGCCGAACCCAACCGATCCCGCGAGTGTGCCCCACGCCAGCCCTACGCCCACCGCCACCTCTAGTTTTGCTACTGCGGCGGTGACCCAGATTGCGACTTGGCCGCGGAGAACCTCAACGGGTGTCTACTACTAAAAGCGGTTCCTAAAAGCGGACCGATCCGCCCTCTCCACCTGAGAGAAGGCGGATCGTCGCTAATGATGTTGGGGGATGGGCAAACAGGTTCTTTCAGCGCTTGAGGCTTTGGTCACCCCCAGAATGGATCAACTTCTCCAGTTCGGCCCGGCTGAAAAGGGGCATATCACCGGGGATGCTGTACTTAAAGGCGGCCGCGGCATTGCCCCATTGCAGCGCTTGAGTCAGTTCCTGAGACTGAAGGTAAGCAAAAAGGAAACCCGCCACAAAAGCGTCACCGCCGCCTACCCGGCCGACTTCCTCCGCCTCAAAACCGGGATGAAAGACTGGATCGCCGCTGGGCTGGATGGCTGCTGCGCCCCGCCCCCCAAGGGTGAGGACGATGATCTTTCCGGGGAAGCGTGCCTGAAGCCCTACAAGGGTTTTTTCCGGCTCAGGGGGCATTCCATACAGCAGGGCCGCATCCCGCAGAGGGAGATAGATTACATGCGCGTTCTGAATGAGCGATTCCAGCCCTTGGGCGGCTGTCGTCGCTGACCACAGGTTCGCCCGGTAGTTCAAATCAAAACTGACTAACCAGCCGGCTTCGCGGGCCTGCTGTGCCGCAGTTCGTGCGGTTTGAGCCGCATTGGGGCTGAGGGCTGGGGTGATCCCCGATAGATGCAGTACCCGCGATCTGCCCGCTACAAAGAGATCAGGGGGCAGATCCGCCGGGGTGATGCGACTCAGGGCACTGTGGGCGCGATCATACAGGACTTGACTGCCTCGAGGTGCTTTGCCCTCTTCCAAAAAATACAACCCCACCCGATCCTGCTCCGTCCAGATCACCAGAGAGGTATCCACCCCCTGAGCGCGCAGGGCCGCGGCGATCTGACGCCCCAGCGGGTTGAGGGTGAGCCGTGAAAGCCATGCAACCCTCAGCCCCAAACGGGCCAGCCCAACGGCCACATTGGACTCGCTGCCGCCCACATGGGCTTCAAACTGAACGGCGCTCTCCAGACGCTGAAGCCCCGGCGGGGTCAGGCGCAGCATGGTCTCGCCAAAGGTGATCACATCGCAGTCTGCATTTGGTAGGTTCACAGCGGCTCCACCCAGTACTGTTTGATCCAGCCCATCACTTCACGGCAGATAGCGCTGATCTGATCCCATTCGCCATTTTTGAGGCGGCTGGCCGAAAACAACTGCGACCCCATACCCATCGCGCTGATGCCGGCCTCAAACCAACTCTGGATGCTGGTTTGGGTCGGGTCGATGCCCCCAGTGGGCATGATCCGCGTCCATGGACAGGGGCCTTTGATCGCCTTCACAAAGGCGGGCGAGAACTGCTGGCCGGGAAAGAGCTTGATGATCTCCACCCCGGCTTCTTCGGCCACACCGATTTCAGTTGGGGTGGCGCAGCCGGGCATATAAGTGATCTTACGGCGGTTGCACAAGCGGGCAACTTCCGGGTTAAAGACCGGACTCACGATGAAATCCGCACCCTGAGCGATGAAGAGCGCGGCGGTGGGCGCATCAAGGATCGAGCCAGCGCCGATCAAACGATCCGGCTGTGCTGTCATAAAGTGTTTGCGCACCGCCGCAAAGGTATCGAGGGCAAAATCGCCCCGATTGGTGAACTCAAAGGCCATCACCCCGCCTTCAAAACAGGCGCTGGCGGCCTGCTGCACCACCACTGGGTTGGGGTGGTAGAGCAGGGGAATCAACCCGGTCTCCAGAATCGTGTTCAGGACGTGCAGCCGTGAATGTGCGCTCATGAGGTGTGTTTTCTCCCTCGATAAAGGGCTTCGTACAACCCTTGTAAGTACATTGCGCCCAAGGCCCGATCATGCAAGCCATAACCGGGAATACCGGTCTCACCCCAGATCATCCGCCCGTGATCAGGGCGGGCGGGGCCCTCAAAGCCGATCTCCACTAAGGCCCGCACCACTTCAAACATATCCACCTCACCTAGATGGGATGGATGGGCTACTTCATGGAAGTCCTGAGGGGCGGTGCGTTTGATATTGCGCAGGTGAGCAAAGTGAATACGGCCCGCAAATTGACGTATCATCGCAGGCAGATCGTTTTTGGCCAGCGCACCGAGCGCACCCGTGCAGAAGGTCAAGCCGTTAGCGCTCAGGGGCACCACATCAAGGATGCGCTGAAGGCCGGGTGCATCACAAACAATGCGGGGCAGCCCAAAGACCGCCCACGGGGGATCATCGGGATGAAGGGCAAGTTTCACCCCTGATTCTTGGGCTGTCGGAGCCACCGCCTGCAAAAAGTAGATCAGGTTCTGAAAGAGCTGTTCCTCATCGATCTCGCGGTAGGCGTTCATCACGGCCCGCAGTTCCTCCGGGCTAAAGCGGTTGGCCCACGCGACCATCTCCCTCATGCCCCGTTCAAGGTCAAAGTGGGCCACCTGCTCATGGATATAGGCCGAAACCACCGAACCATCGGGCAGCAGGGTCTGAAGATCCGTGCGCACCCAATCCAAAACGGGCATGAAGTTGTAACACAAGACGCCAATGCCCAACTGTCCTAACACCCGGATGCTGTGCTGATAAGCCTCGATATATTGATCCCGGTCCTTGCGCCCCATTTTGATCGCCTCGTGGACAGGGATACTCTCGATCACCACCAGACGCAGCCCGCAGCCTTCAATGTGATCCTTGAGGGCGCGCACCTGCTCCACCGTCCACGCGACCCCGGGGGGGATGTCAAAAAGCGAGCCCACGATCCCCTCCACGCCCGGAATCTGCCGGATATACGCCAAACGCACCGGATCGCTTTGACCAAACCAACGGAAAGTCATCTTCATCGGACTGCAAAGGCCTCCAAGTGGCGGTCAAAGTGCCGTTTTAGGTACAAGTTATAGTCGGATTGATAGGTTTTGAGCAGCGGGTATAGTTCATTGCCAAAACGCTCCAAGACCGAACCAAAACACACATGCAGCACCTGTCGCGCATCAAACTGATCAAGCAGCGCAGGAAGCTGTTCATCCCGAAGTGCAGCAGCGAGGGGCACCCGTTCTAGAAGGGCCGAGACATGGTAAGTTTTGCGGTCAGTGTCGTAGCGCTCACGGGCAAAACGCAGAATCCGGCGAAAGAGCGAAGGTTCTACGGTTGCGATCAGCCGAAGGGCCTCTAGATAACTGGTACCAGCGGTTTTGAGGTGAACCCGGCCTTTGGTATGACGGGCGGCGAAGGGATACACACTGAACTTATCTGACCCGGTATGCAGACTCAGCTTATAGCTGTCCCCAAAGTGACCCATGATCGCTGCATGTCCGCGCAAATTCTGATCCAGTTCGTTGAGGTCGCCAATGTAATCCACACCCTTTTCAAAGCGTCCCACAAAACGTGGCGCAAGGCTCACAAAGGGAACTTCGAGCCGTTTCAGTTCGGAGGCGATATAAAAGTGTTCAAAAAGTGAGGTGGTGGTGTTGGTTTCGTCCACCGACATTTCCAATTCAAAAGGACGATCACCAAGCGCCTGCGTAAGTGCCGCCGCCATCCGTGCGGTGTGGGCTACCCCCGCCCCATATTTGACCAGCGCCCGAAGCAGGATCGACTCGTCAAAAGTAAGGTGGATCGGGCCCAGTTCAAAGATGCGGCAGTAGGTTTCAACGCTGCTCTCAAGGCTGCTGCGCAGGTCATCCCATGGCAACCGCGCTGCCTTTGCCCGAAGGGTCTCCAGACTATCACTTTCGGCGCCATCATCAACATAATCACTGGGATCGATGGTGTAGAAGCTGTAACCGGCAGCCACAAAAGGGGGGATGTCCGCGAGAGTCTTGAGGTGATCGGCATCCGCGCCCCACGGATCACGCCAGCCCGCCTCAAAGACACCCCAGAGGGCATCATCCATGACTCCTTGTGGGGTGCGTCCGGTGCGGGTGTTCTCCCGCACCGACTGCTGGGCCAGAATGGGCGCAACGCCCGTCCCTTTGACCGCCTGAATGTGCCCATAGGTGGCGATTCCCAGACGATCCCCAAAACCCGCCGAGGTGCGCAGTCCCAAAGGCACGGGAATCAACCAAGGCAGGCGCGCCCGCAGTGCGGCGGCATTGGTTTTGTTGAGGGGGCAGAGGAGGATGTGAGCATCAGCCCCCGGTTCCCCTTCAAAACCCGCTGTTTGCCCCTGAACCACGAGACGTTTTTGGTGATCAACCCGAATCAGCCCATAAGTTGTGCCTTCATAGGAGATCACCGACTCTTGAATCCAATTAAGGTTGGAGGGTATGGCAATCATGATGCTTCAGTTCTATTTCAGGAAGTCCGCACGAATGGGGTTAAAGGTATCCACCAAACGCACCCGCTGGGTGAGCAGTTGAACCGTGTGGGGCACATTGGCCGGAACCGCGATCATATCGCCCACTTTGAGCTTGTAGCCCACCTGATCGATAAAAAACAGCACCTCACCTTCGGCCACATATGTCACCTGTTCGTGGGGATGGCTGTGCGGCGGGTCAGGTTGGGCGGTGGGGCCGTCGTTAAAATCCACCACCACCATCATCAGGTTGGGGGTGTGGCACAGGTAGCGCTCTCGCCCGGAGGCGATAGGCGTGCGTTGGGCATCAGATTCATAGACTGCGCTCATAGGGTGTCCTTCTGTCCTTTTGATGTTTTTGAGCGGTCGTTCAGCGGGCCAGCCAACCGCCATCCACCGGCAGGATTGCGCCGTGCAGGTAATTCGCCGCAGAGGAGGCCAAAAAGACCACCGCGCCCATCAGGTCTTCCGGCTCACCCCACCGCCCCGCAGGGATGCGCGCCAGAATGGACTCGCTTCGGGTTTGGTCAGCGCGGATGGGCGCGGTGTTTTCGGTGGCCATGTAACCGGGTGCGATGGCGTTCACATTGATCCCTTTGGCGGCCCATTCATTGGCGAGGGCGCGGGTCAAACCCATGACCGCGCTCTTGGAAGCGGTGTAAGAGGGCACCAGAATTCCGCCCTGAAAGGAGAGCATCGAGGCAATGTTGATGATTTTGCCCCCACCCTGCGCAACCATCAAACGGGCTGCCGCCTGCGAGAGGAAAAAGACCGCCCGCTGGTTGATCTGGATCACTGAATCCCAGTCCTGCTCGCTGAACTCCAGCGCCGGGGCGCGGCGGATGATGCCCGCGTTGTTGATCAGAATATCGAGGCGTCCCAACGCCGCGGTGACCTTGCCCACGATCTCGTTCAGACCGGCCACAGAGGTTTGGCTGAGATCAGCGGTGATGGTCAGGGCACGCCGCCCGGCTGCTTCGATCCGACTGACGGTCTCGGCACAGTCGGCGGTCCGATCCAAAACGGCCACATCTGCGCCTGCCTGCGCCAGTGCCGTGGCCATGGCCTGCCCCAAGCCCCGACTTGCACCTGTCACCAGTGCCACTTTCCCGGTGAGCTGAAATTGATCCAGAATCGCCATGACTACCTCTCCCCTTTAGCGCAGATCGCGCATGTTGACCATATCCATATCACTGAAGGTCTGATTCTCGCCCGCCATCGCCCAGATGAAGGCGTAGTTCCCTGTGCCCATGCCTGCATGGATTGACCAGCTTGGGGAGATCGCCGCTTGTTCGTTGCGGATCACCAAATGGCGGGTTTCATCCGGCTTGCCCATCAGGTGGAAAACCACACTGTCCCCCTTGAGATCAAAATAAAAGTACACCTCCATGCGCCGGGCGTGGGTGTGGGCGGGCATGGTGTTCCACATATTGTTAGGTTCCAATAGAGTCACCCCCAGCACCAACTGGCAGCTTTTGACTCCATCGGCGTGAATGTACTTATAAATGGTGCGTTGGTTGGAACTGCCGATATCCCCCATTTTGGCCGGCAGGGCCGTATTGATGGGAATATGGGAGGTGGGATAAGTGTGGTGCGCGGGCGCGCTCACAAAGTAAAAACGGGCGGGCTGGTCTGGATTCTGGCTGTGAAAGATCACTTCGCGGGTTCCCATACCCACATACAGCCCATCGAGTTTGGTCATGGGGTAGGTCTGACCGTCCGCTTTGACGGTGCCTTCACCACCTACATTGACGATCCCCAATTCGCGTCGTTCGAGGAAGAAACCCGCACCGATCTCTTGCGGGCTGGCTGTCAGGTCTAGGGGCTGATGCTGAGGCAGGGCCCCACCGATGATCATCCGGTCAATGTGGCTGTAGACCATCTTCACGGTATCGGCGGTGAATAACTCCGGGATTAGAAACTCCTCCCGCAGTTGATCGGTGGTGAAGGTTTTGACCTTTTCAGGATGAGAGGGATAACGCATTTCCATGATGGCGTAACTCCTACGCTGTGTTAAAGCTCGATCAGGTAAAGTTGAACCCGTCCGCCCTGATCCGAGGCGAACAGAATCCGCCTGCCGTCCCAATCCCATGTAGGGTGACAGTGGCTGCTTTGGGTATGCCATGAGGTGTGATGGGCGCACAACACCTGATGGGTGGCCTTCTCGCCTGCGATGTTGATCAGCACCAGATCGTCCAGATCATCCCCCACCAGCACCGAGTTGTCGGGGTTGGCGTGATAGTGGTTGCAGTAGTAGGGCAGGTCAATTTTGCGTACCAGTTTACCATCCCGATCCATCAGTCCCACAAAAGGGATCATGGTGTTCTGATTGACGGCTACCTCATGCACCACCGCTTGCGTTCGATCCGAGGTGATGGTGCCGTCGTGACCGGGCCCCCGATTGTCAAAAAAGACATATCCATCCTGAGTCCAGAACTCATGCCCGATGGCGTCCTGTTCTTCCTGACGGAAGCAGGGGCGCGCCTCACGGGAGATAAAATCCAAAAACCAAATGCGCTGGGTGACCAGATTCCACGGGCCTTCGTGGCAGAACATGCCTAGGGTTGAATCCACGGGCGAAAACTGAAAGTGCCCCACCTGATGGGTGTCCTTAAAGACGTCAAACCAACCTGACCCGTCGAGGTAAGCAAGGGTGATGCGTCCGTCTTTGATGGCGAAAAAACGCTCTTTAAAGCCCGCGTAGTTTGCCCCCTGATAATGAATGGGAGAGGCGTTTACCTCGTTCCGACAGAAAGCCACATAACGCCGATTGGGGGCAATGGAGGGCACGCTGGCAATTTGGTAGTGGGGGTCGGCCTCATAAACAGTGGTGGTGATCCCGGTCTCGGTGTTCAGCACCTTGACCGCCCCCTCGGTAGAGTAGGAGATCAGCTTGCCATCGGGCGTTTTGGTCACAGCATGGGGCGAACGCACCACATCCCCCGAAAGCTGCTCGATCTTGCCCGTATCGAGGTTCATCTTATAGATGCAGTACTTCGGGTCTTGGTGGGGCGCTTTATCCTCGCCTGAAGCCCGGTCAGACTGGAAAATGATCTCGTTCTTACCCATCACAAAAGAATTTTCGGTGAAGTACATGTGGACATTGTTGCCCGTTTGGGTCAGTTTTTTGATCACACAGCCCGTTTTGGGGTCGGTGAAGGTGGTGATTTCGGAATCCCACGTGTGACGCTGCATGGTTTGACCTTATTTAACCTTCTCCTGCCTGCCGCTGAGGGGTCAGGCGCAGGTTGAATGAACTGCCGTTGACCTGAGTGCTGATCCGCTTCAAAACCCCCTGACGTTCATTTTCGCGGCTCTCCCGCTCTAGATACTCAACCGCAAAATCGGCCCCTTCAGCCTGTGCGGTGAGGATAAAGTGCCTGCCGTAGATAGTCACGGTATCCCCCTGAAGGCTCACTTTATGCCACGTCACAAAGGCTTCTTCGATGGGCAGCGGGCTGCCCTTGAAACTAAAGCGATCATGGATGAGGGCCTCACCCGTCTGGGGGTTGAGCGAGAGGGTACGCCGCGCCAGCGTCAGATCGGGCAGATCGTAGGCGTGGTGAAAATCGATCACCGCAAATTTGATGCCTTCACGTTCACCGTGCTCGATGATCTCACCCCGGAAACGCTTGACCCCGCCGAACTCCGGCCCGGGCTGCTCCATCTGCCCTCCGATGCGGGGCAGGTTATGGCTGTACGCATTGTTGAAGAGGTTTTCATAGCGCCGGCTGCGAAAGTATTCTTTGCTGTACTTGCCGCGCCCTGCATCAGGGATCAGGCTTTCCCCATCAAGATGATAAACAAAACTCCCCACATCCACATGGCTGTGATGCCCGTCGTTGTGGCCTGCGGTGGCCGCAAGGATCACAGGGGTTTGGTGGATCGCCCCCACCATTTTTATCACCCCCACTTCGGGCAGGAAGTAGTCACAGGGCGGCGGCGGGGGCATTTCTTGGCCATCCCACCAGATGATCTGGCGCAGCATCACGGGCAGTTTGGCAATCGAGTAACTGTGTTCGTCCGGGCTGCGCATCCCGCCCACAAGGGCCCGAAGCTCACTGACCCCTGTGCATTCTGCGATTCGTTGGGCGATCCCCGCTGCCAGCATGACCGTATCGGGCGCATCGCCAAAATTGAGGTACATGGGCGCTTGCAGGGCCATTCCTACTGGGTAGTAAGCGATTGCCTTCATGCGCTCTGTGGAGAGCAGGTCATACTCACCACCGCTCAACGCACGCAGGATTTCGGCGACGATGGTGTAATACATCAGCCCGTAGTTCCAGTAGCCCACCCCTTCGATGCTGCCTCCATCGGACTCAAAACCGGTGGCGATATAGGCCTCAAAACCTTCCAGCACCATCGAAAGGGCTTCGGTGAGGGTCTGAAGATCATTTTCTAGACGCAAAAAGGCCAGTCCCACGCTGCCGTTGCACACCCCATTCCAGTTCAGGGCCCCTTTAAACCACCAATGTTTGCGCCCGTTCGCCAGATAAGGCTTAAAGATGTGCCGCTCCACTTCCGCCCGCACCCGCTGACGCACTTCTGGAGCCAGATCATCCCCGATCAGGTAAATGGTCTCGGCAAGGGCCGCGCCCGTCTCCGCCGCAAACAGATCGATACTGTCCGGCTCACGGGTGAGGGCCGTATGGGCTCCAAAAGGCTCCGTGCGCTGAATGGGGGGCCGAATGTCCCAATAGTCTGGGCCCTGCTCCTCGTGGGCCGGGATCACCCATGAGGTCTCTTCGCAGATCGCCCACAGCAAGTTCTGGATGGGATCAAGCATGGTCAGATCGCCCATGATATACTCCACCAGAGCACGGGCAAGTTTGGCCCGGCGCAAAAAATAGGGATTCTGGTAACCGGGACGTTCCCCAGTGCGCTCAAATTCCCGGTACATGGTGTAATGCAGCATGGGGATTTCGATCACATCAGGCACAATGCTGCGCATGGTGTCAAGCATGTGTGGGGTGATCGGAGCGCTGCGAATCTGCTCCCGAAGGCTGGCAAGTGATCCTCGCGCCTTTAACCATTCTCGAAGTTGGCTGAAAGTTGGTCGGGTCGTCATTCGACATTAACCCCTGTTAGTGACAGTTCATTCACCAGATGGCAAGCTGCCCCGTGCCCGTCGAGGGTTTCCACCCATGGGGGAGTCTCTTTTTTGCAGATCTCACGGGCGTAACGGCAGCGCGGATGGAAGGCACAGCCCGAAGGCGGGTTGGACGGGTTGGGCACGTCCCCCGTCAGGACGATCCGTTCCCGCTTGAGATCGGGATTGGTGGAGGGCACAGCCGAAAGCAGGGCCTCCGTGTAGGGGTGTTTGGGAACGCGGTAGAGCGCCTTAGACTCCGCCAGTTCAACGATCTTGCCTAGATACATGACCGCCACCCGCTGGCTCACATGCTGCACTACCGAGAGATCATGGGCGATGAAGAGGTAACTGATGCCCAATTCCGCCTGTAAATCTTGAAGCAGGTTGACCACCTGCGCTTGCACCGAAACATCTAGCGCTGAGACTGGCTCGTCACACACGATCAGCCGAGGGTGCAGGGCTAATGCCCGCGCAATCCCAATCCGCTGACGCTGACCACCGCTGAAAGCGTTGGGATAACGATTCATGTACTCCGGACGCAGTCCCACTTTGCGCAGCAGATCAGCCACATGATCCTTAAGTTCGGCAGATTTCTTTTGGGTGTGAATGACCAGTGGTTCACTGACAATATCAAGGACGGTCATGCGCGGGTTGAGCGATGAGTAGGGGTCTTGGAAGATCATCTGAATCTCCCGCCGGTAGGCCCGCAGATCGTCCTGTTGCAGTCTGGCGAAGTCGATCACATCACCTTGGGTGGCGTTATCTTTGCGCCGATGACTGTTGATATGCACCTTCAGTTTGCGCATATCCTCAGTCAGGCTCTCCTCCTCCCGAAAGAGGATTTCGCCTTCGGTGGGGCTGTAGGCGCGCACAATGCAGCGTCCGGCGGTGGTTTTGCCGCAGCCGCTCTCACCCACCAGCCCCAAGGTTTCGCCCTTTTTGACGCTGAAACTCACCCCATCCACGGCCCGGACATGTCCCACCACTTTTTTGAACAACCCCCTTCGGATCGGGAAGTGCATCTTAAGGTTTCTGACTTCTAACAAAACATGGTGATTTTCGTGAATGTTCACCTTAGATGCCCTCCATGTACAAGGTGCAGCGGGCCCAGTGATTGGGCCCAACCTCTACCAGTGGAACCCCGGCGGGGTCTTGACAAGCGCTCTTTTTGTGTTTCACTGGACAGCGATCAAAAAAGGCGCACCCTTGAGGCACATTAAAAGGATCGGGGATCATCCCCGGCACTGGATGGAGTCGGGTTCGATCTCGGTTGCTCATCTCTGGCACGGATTGAAGCAGCCCCACTGTATAAGGGTGGGCCGGTTGTTTAAAGAGGGTGGTGCGGTTGGCCACCTCAACGACCTTCCCCAGATACATGACCACAATCCGATCCGCCATTTCGTTGATCACCCCCAGATTATGGGTGATCATCATGATCGCGGAGTCAAAGTCTTGTTGTATCTGGCGCATCAAGTCGAGAATCTGCGCCTGAATGGTGACATCAAGGGCCGTGGTGGGTTCGTCTGCGATCAGCAGCGCCGGATTGCACGAGAGAGCCATGGCGATCATCGCCCGCTGGCGCATCCCCCCTGAATACTGATGGGGATAAGATCGAACGAACTCTCGCGGGTTGGCGATCCGTACCGAATTGAGCATGGTGATGGCGCGTTCTTCCGCCTCCATCTTATCCACCTTCTGGTGAAGGATGATCGCTTCCGCAATCTGATCACCAATGGTGTGTAAGGGCGAGAGGGAAGTCATCGGCTCCTGAAAGATCATGGCGATCTCGTTGCCCCGAATCTCGCGGATCAGATCACCGCTGGGGTCCAGTGAGACCATGTTCACTTCTTCGCCGCTGCGCCGCCGAAACCAGATTTCGCCCCGGCTGATTGTGGCGATCCGCTGAGGCAGCAGGCGCATAATGCTGTGTGCCGTGACGCTCTTGCCGCAGCCCGATTCGCCCACTACGCCAAGGGTCTCGCCGGCGCGCACTTCAAGGCTCACCCCGTCAACGCCGCGCACTTTGCCTTCAAGGGTGCGAAATTGAACTTCTAGATCACGTATTTCCAGAATGTTTTCGGTGTTCATGGTCGCCCCCTATTAAACCGTGTAGGGGTCGGACGCATCACGCAGCCCGTCACCCAAAAAGCTGAAGGCTAGAATGAGGATGACGATCACCAGCGCTGGCGAAAAGACCCACGGGTAAAGGGCGATGGATTCGAGGTTCTGAACCTCCTGAAGCAGAACCCCCCAACTGGTGGTCGGTGGGCGCAGCCCCAAACCCAGATAACTGAGCGCCGTCTCAGCGAGGATCATGGCGGGCAAGGAAAGGGTCGTAACCACGATGATCTGCCCCAAGGTTGCGGGGATTAGGTGTTTGGTGATAATCCGCCAACCGCTTGCCCCTGCCAGTTTTGCAGCCATTACATAATCGCTTTCCCGAAGCGAAAGCACCGTCCCTCGAAGTTGACGCGCCAGCCATGTCCAGCCGATCAGTGAGAGGATCAGGGTGATGGCAAAATACGTCCCAACTTGAGTCCACCATGGTGGGACTGCCGCCGATAGGGCCATCCACAAAGGTATCTGGGGGAAGGCGCGCACGATCTCGATCAGCCGCTGGATGATCTCATCGATCCAGCCGCCGTAATAACCGGAGGCGACACCTAAAATCGTCCCCAGAATCAGGCTCAGCAGCACCCCTACCAGCCCAATCGTTAGGGAAATCTGGCTGCCTAACACGATCCGCGAGAACATGTCCCGCCCCTGCCGATCCGTCCCCAAAAGCGCCACGACCATCCCCGGCGCTTGGAACAGGTGCACATCCCACTCGATCAGCCCCAGAAATTTATATTTGTCGCCTTTGGCAAAAAATTGCAGATAGACTTTCTCGCCCGAAGGCACATAGATGCGCTGAAGGTTCTTGTCATACTCGGTGCGCACCTTCAGCACATAAGGGCGAAGCTGCCCTTCGTCGATCCAGTAGATCGGCTGCGGGGGCAGGTAGGCCTGCTGTACGAAGCGGGTGGAGAGCGCATAGGGTGCAATAAAATCCCCAAAAAGCGCCACCACATAAAAGATCAGCACCACAATCCCGCCCACGATGGCAGCCCGGTTGCGCCGGAAGCGCCGCCAGATCATCGTCCACTGCGAAGCTGCATACCGGGACTCGGCTTCACTGAGGACGGGCAGGGCCGCGTTGAGATCAGCCGCTTCCTGAGTTTCTGCCATTTCCTTATACAGATCGCGCAGCGTGGCAGAGTGCTTTTCAAGATTGGTCGTTTGGAGATCGCTCATGTATAGGTAATCCTCGGATCAAGCCACGCCAGAATGATGTCCGCAATAAGGTTAGAGAACAGCAGCATCAATGACATCAGCATGAGGAAGGTGCCCGCAACATACATGTCTTGGCTCTGAAGCGCCCGCAAAAAGAGCGGGCCTGTGGTCGGGACTGAAAGCACCACCCCGATCAGGATCGAGGAGGAGATGATTTTGGGCACTTCCAGCGCGACCACACTCACCACTGGGTTAAGGGCGGAGCGCGCTACATACTTATTGATGACCCGTTTCTCAGTCAGGCCTTTAGCCCGGGCGGTGGTTACAAACTGCTGATTGAGGGTATCCAGCATCCCGTTGCG
Source organism: Anaerolinea sp. (assembly GCA_014879835.1). Lineage (GTDB taxonomy): Bacteria > Chloroflexota > Anaerolineae > Aggregatilineales > UBA2796 > UBA2796. The sequence goes on along the minus strand of JACSRJ010000110.1, from coordinate 14,752 downwards.
CATGATCCGCATCAATTGGGCGGTGCTTGCCAGCCCAAGGATGATCGCAGGGGGCCAAATGTGCAGGAAAAAGTCCCATGCCTTAGCGGCACTCATGGGTGCATTGGCGAACTCCGGAGACTGTGCCCCCAGTACGTTTAGTCCTAAAACAATGCCCCCGAAGTATATCCATAACAGCCCCAACAGAAAGCCCGGAATGGACAACCCCAAAAAGGCAATTGCCGAAAAAACCACATCCCCTAGGGAGTAACGATGGGTTGCGGAGTACACCCCAATAGGGATGGCGATCAGCACCATGATCACGATAGAAGCCGTGCCCAAAAGGATGGTATACATGATGCGATCCCCAATGAGAGCCCACACCCCTGTTGACCACTCAAAGGAGTAGCCAAAATCACCCACAGGGAAGCCTTGAATCCACTTCACATAGCGGATCAAAAAGGGCTGATTCAGTCCGTAACGTTCGCGTAGAAGTTGGGCCGTCTCGTTGGACATGCCCCCGCCGCTGGTGCCCTGTACTGCCTGAAGGGTGGTCATATAGTCTCCCTCTGGCAGTTCAATGATCGCAAAGGACACGAATGAGATCACCAACAGCATTGGGATCATGGATAAAAGGCGTCGAATAACATAAGTGAACATAAAACTTCTCCTGAAGGATGGGTGATTAGGCTGCCCCATTGAGGGCAGGTGCAAACACCTGCCCTCAATTGACCTTCAGCGGTTATTTGTTGGCGTCGCCATCGGAGAAGTAGAAGTGTGCGGGGTCAAGCGTACCGGGGGTCATGATGATCCAGTCCGCCGTGTGTTTTTCCGCCACATTCATAAAGTTGTTCTTCACGACCACAGGATTGGGGGTCAACCCAACCGTGCCCAAGGTCCACAAATTGGTGGTGGACATGCTCACGATTTCTTTGCAGATCTCGTTCTGGCGCGCCGGATCAACGGTGAGTTTATATTCATCGTAGAGATCCATCGCCTTCTTGAAGTCCGCGGTAGGTTCGATACCTTCTTTGCCGCCCGTCTTGTACCAGATGCCCATCGCAGGGGCCATCCAAGAGCGTTCGTCAAAGGGGAAGACGTAGATGGGGTCTACCATGGGTACCAGACCACGATCCGTCGTCCAAGTGGTCACCATCGCTTCGTTCGCCCCAGCCCGCGGCCAGAAGACGTCACGACTGGAGACCTTCACTTCGTTCTTAATGCCGACTTCGCTCCACCACTGGGAAATCATCTCAAGCGAGTCTTTCATGCCCGTTGCGGTGATCGAGGTCTCAATGACCAGCAGGATGGGGGAACCATCGGCGAAGGCGTAGAAACCATCATCACCCTTCTTCAAGCCGATCTCGTCGAGCAGCTTCTTCGCCAATTCGGGGTCAAATTCCCCGTTTATGTTCTCTTCTTCGGGGGTGTAGCAGGGGGAATCCGGCACCACGACACTGGTGCGGGCCACCCCCTGACCAAGGAAGGCCACCTGATTGATGGTCTCACGGTCGATGGCATGGGACATGGCCTTGCGGAAGCGCAGGTCTTGGAACAGGGTGCGATAGTTGTCATCAGGATAGCTCTGGTTGAACCACAAGGTCGCGGAGGAAGCCTGCGCCTGCGGCCACAGCAGCATGTGATAGTTGCCCTTTTCCTGATTGGCGATGTACACCGGGTACTGGGCAAGGTCGATGGCGCGTGCCTGCATACTCAGGTCACCCGCGATGCCCATGGCGTTCACGCCTTCGGTGGCTTCCACAAAGTGGAAGTACACATAATCGATATAAGGCAGTTGATTGCCTTCTTTGTCCACGCGCCAGTAGTAGGGGTTGCGTTCTGCCACCATGAGGGTGGTACCAGCCTCATACTGGCTGATCTTCCACGCCGTCATCACGGGGCGCTCTACGTTGTAGTCAAACGCCTTTTCCTCAAAGATTTTGTAATCGGCGCTGGCGTTGTACTTGGGGTGATACTGCTCTAGATAGTGTTTGGGCGCATAAAAACCGAAGCGCTCAAAACCTAAAGGCCACTGGTTGCCGTGGAACGCCAAACCCACCGTCTCAGCCAAACCATTCGGCGCAGCGAACTTGAGGGTGATGGTCACATCATCCTTCTTTTCGAGTTTCATCGGTTCGCCACCCACTTGCCATTCTCCGTGAATGGACTTGGTTATGTTGGTGTCGGTCTCAATGGCTTCCCACCAGAAGATCACGTCATCAACGGTGAAGGGCGCACCGTCTGACCACTTCAGACCCTTGCGGAAGTACAGAGTCAGTTCTTTGCCGTCTGCGCTCCACTCCCACTTTTCAGCCATGCTGGGTTGAACAGGATCGTTAGGATCACGCGGCCAGCGCAGCACGGGGTCATAGATGATGCGCCCGAAGGCATGAAAGTCATTCACACCGCGCCATGCGCGATGCCATACCCCACCATAAACGCCGATGCTGTCAACGGGTTCAACGACCATCGGGTTTTCGGGCAGCCGTTCATTCACTGGGGGGAGTTCGCCCGCCGCAACTTTCGCTGCCAGCATGGGCGCTTCTTTAAAGGCGGAGTCCTGGGCATTAACGCCCGTCATCGATGGGATCGCAAGGAGGGACAAACACACTATGGCTACGAAAAAACGTCGGATAGACATAAGGTTCCTCGCAAAAATAGGGCCAGTAGATCACTCAAGAAGCGGATCCAGCGATCACAATTAGGGCACCTCCTTATATGATTGGGGCTGTTAGAGGGAAATAGAGGGGTTAGCGCTAACTCGAATACTCAACTGGCAAAAACGCCGAGGTCTTTGGGGTGGTTTGGTATAGCGCTAACTCAGATCAAAATCCAAAAAGCGCGATCTACAGTGACCTATGACGCTTGCCTGTTGGGGCGTGCTTTTGCTAAAATGTCAGTATCGGATAACGCTAACTCAAAACTAATCCTAAACAGCAACCTTTGAAAAGAGAGTAAATAGATTTTTATTTTTTGTCAAGCACCCAATTTTTCTGGGCAGGGTTTTGACCCTATGGCACAGTGAATATCGTTTCTACCATACATGTTGTGCTAGCGCTAACCGGATCAGTGTGGTGAGAGTTGAATGATGACCAAAGAGCAGCATCGGGTAACCCTTGAAGATGTAGCGCGTGAGGCTGGTGTCTCGATTATGACCGTCTCACGGGTGATGAATAATACCGGGCGCATCAGCGAGGAGACCCGGACACAGGTGCGGGTTGTGGCCGAACGTCTGGGATACCGCCCCAACCGAGCTGCCCGCACTTTGGTCACAAAACGCACCATGCTCATTGCCTGTATCATGCCCGACATCACCAATCCTTACTTTGCGGAGATTCTGCAAGGGGTGGAGGATACTGCATGGCAGGAGGGGTACAACGTCCTGCTGATGAACACCAACGAAAACCCAGATCGGGAATATGCGGTACTGTCCCAGTTGGATGACAGCACGGTTGATGGGGTGATCGCGTGCAGTTCACGAATCTCCGACGAGCAGTTAATCCCCTTACTGCGTAAGCATCCAGCGGTGGTAACCATCAATCGGGTCTTGCCCAAGGATGTAGGCAGCATTGTCCTCAGCCAGCGTCATATCGGGCATCGAGCGGTGTTGGCCGCCAAGTACCTTTACCAGACTGGTCGCCGTCGCATCGGCTACCTTCAATTGGTGCGAGGTTCATCCAGTTTCACATCCTTTGATTTTGTCAAAACGCTGGAGGCTGAAGGAATCACCATCGACCCGGCGTGGTGTCGGCGCTGCCCGCCCGTCTGGAAGGCCGGTTATGAACAAGGCAAGATGCTTCTAGAGGAGCATCCTGAACTAGAAGCGGTGGTGGGTGGGAACGATCTGGTCACCCTCGGTTTGATGCGCGCCGCTATTGAATTGGGGCGCAAGATACCGGATAACCTTGCTCTTGTGGGTGCTGACGACATTTTGATTTCCAGTCAGGTAACCCCACCTTTAACCACTTTTCGGATGGACAAATACGAGATCGGGGCGATGGCGTCGCGCCTGCTGCTGCTGAGGATGCAAGGCGACTACACCTATCGGGAAATGTTCTTCCCGGAGGAGTTGGTCATTCGGGGCACAACCTAAAAGAGGACTCCGGGTCAACGCACCCAAGACTCTTCACCCCTCTGCCGCAAAAGGCACAGGGGCGCGCCGCTTATAAACAGTAAAGGGGGTTAGGTGCGCTCGTTCGGACGGGGGCGGCTTTTTGGGGGGACAGTGTATACGATCAGCCGCGACCCTTCTACCTCACTGCCATTAAAGCGTTGTACCGCAGCGCGGGCATCTTCAGGGCTGACCATCTCAATAAAAGCGAAGCCATGCAACCCGTGTGCCCCATTACGTACTAAAGTCACCTGTTCCACCGCGCCCACTTGACCAAACATCTGGAATAAGTCGCTTTCCGTGATGCCGGGGGCAAGATCGCCTATGTAGATTCGTTTGTGATTCATGGATGGTTGACCCTTGCTATCTTTACAAAATTCAGGAATCCTTTTTGCAGTATACCGGAATTCCGGCAAAAAGGGTAGGTTTGGAATTAAACAAGATTCTAACGTTAACCTCATCTTAAGAAGTCTAACGGGATTGTTATAGACTGTGGGGGCGTTTGGGAGGTGGCTTAATCAGACGATGCCCACCCCAGATGATCCGCCACCTGATCGGCAATCGCGTCAATTTCCCGGCTTCCATCAATAAGGATCACAGGGTATCGGTGTTTTATTGCCTGCCGCCTCAGCCATCGGGCGAACAGCTCATCCCGATGCATCCAGTTCTCAAAGGCTTGGCTAGGATCAGCGCAGTCTTTAACAACATGGTGCGGCCAACCGCGGCGTGAGTAGTAAAAGCGCTGGAACGCACTGCTTGGGATGAGAAACACAGCCTGTTGGGGCGGTATCGATTGGGCAGCGATCAGATGCGGCAGAAGTGCGGCCCCTTCCAAAAGGAAGGGGCGCGGCAGTCCGTCGATTTCACCGAGGTGGAGGGGGAATTCTTCCTCGTAAGCACAAATCATGCGGCGGGTCTGGGATCGGGGTGGAATCAACCACAACTCATCACAGGAGGCTGCTGCGATCCGCGCAAGGGTCGGTTGTGAAGCGTGACTCGCCGCTGTTAGATGTGCCCCTAGGCGATCATCTAGGCGCACATAATGAAAATCAAAACGCTTCTTGAGAATTTCAGCGGTGCTGCTTTTCCCGGCGCAGGGGGATCCCCCCAGAAAGAAGACATTTTCCCAATCCATACCGAACCAGTGCCTTTCTCCGGATGGTCTCGCCGTTGTGGCCTTCATCAGAGAGTCTAAACTGTAACGACCACCGAGACTTTTGTCACCTTCAGATTGGATACTTTCAGAGGGGCATCCTAGGCAGCGGGTCTCAGTTGCCCACTGGGGGGGCGGGGAGTACACTTCTGAGGGTACTCAGGTTATACCTTTCTAGGAATTAGCCCCATGTTAAATGCCCCCAGCCGCCAAGAAGTCTCCGATCTACTGCTGCCTTTTATGGGGCAGGAAGGAGAGCGCCGAGCCGTGCTGCTGTATGCTTTTGGGGGCGATTCGCCTTTACTGAACCAGATCAACTACAGCGGCCCAGCCGATACCTTCGTCACCACCCTGATAAACACCCTTGAAAACTTCGGGGAAAGCGCACCGGGTAAACCCGCCCTGTGGGCGCTGCTGGAAGCCCTGCGCAGCAAAGTTGGTGGTGACCGCAAACAACGCATTGATGCGCTCCGACCGCTCTTTAAGCTGCCCCCGGAGCGCCTTCCAGATCGCTGTTTTGTGAGCTACTCCCGCAAGGACGAGGCGTTCGCCCTGCGCCTCGTCTCCGACTTAACCGATGCAGGGCTGCGGGTATGGTTTGATCGCCACAAGATCAAAGGCGGCGAAGCATGGTGGCAGAGCATTGAACAGGGTATCCAGAATGCCGATTTTGTGGTTTTTTGCCTCTCGCCCCATTCGCTTCAGAGTGAGGTGGCCAACCGTGAGCTTGAAACCGCCCGCAGCTTTGAAAAAGAGATCATCCCGATCATGCTTGCGCCTGTGGTTGAGCGGCTTCGGGATTCGGCTTACAGCCAGATTGCATGGCTGTCCGAGATTCACCTCATCGACTGTACCGAACCTGCCCGCTATGGCAGCGCTTTTCAAGAACTGCTGGGTGCGCTCCCCGGATATAACCCACCCGATCCCTACTTTGACCTTGATCCCACCCATATCCCCAACCCGTTCCGGGGGCTGGAGGCATTCCGTGAGATCGACCATCACTATTTTGCCGGACGTGAAGCGGAGATACGTGAGATGCTCAGCCGTCTCACGCCCGATCACAGCCGGGTACTAGCCGTCGTAGGGGCCAGCGGATCGGGGAAGTCCTCGCTGGTGCGGGCAGGCTTAATCCCCGCTTTGCGTGAGCAAAAGAATCACTTCGCCCTGTGGGAATCAGCCACCTTTACCCCCGGCAAAGAGCCGCTCAGGGCACTTGCTGAACGGCTGGCGCTGCGCACCGAGATTCCCGCGTTCAATCTGCGCGATACCCTGATGCGTCCGGATGGGCTGCATGATATTGTGACCGAAATCATGCGCGGCAAACCTGACGATGCCCGTTTTTTACTGGTGGTGGACCAGTTTGAAGAGCTGTTCACGCTGAGTACAGAGGCAGATCGTAAGGTACTGATTGACGCCCTTTACCGTGCTGCGGTGGTTGAAGGTGGCCGAACTCAGATCATCCTCACCATGCGAGCGGACTTTTTTGATCGTTTAGGAGCGCACCCTACCCTTGCTGAGCTGATCGAGAGCAATTTGCTGATCGCCAAAGAGTTATCCCCAGAGGCGCTGCGTCGAAGCATCGAAGCGCCCGCTCACAAGGTTGGTTTGATCTACGATGAGGGGTTGATAGATCGGCTTTTGGAAGCGGTCCGTGAGCAGCCCGGATCGCTGCCCCTGCTTCAATTTGCCCTAAAGGAACTGTATGAACGTCGTCTGGGACGCAGACTCACCCAACAATCCTACGATGAAATGGGCGGGGTTCAAGGGGCGCTGGCAACCCGCGCCGACGCGCTGTATGAAGCCTTGGGGGAATCGCAGCAGGCACTGGTGAAGCGCGTGCTGCTTCGCTTGATCGAGGTGGGTGAGGAAAGCCTAACCCGCCGCCGGGTGGAGCGCTCCGAACTGGCGTTTAAGGGTGTGAGCGCGGCCGAAGTCCAAGGGGTTCTGGATCGTCTCACTGCGCCAGATGTGCGGCTGTTGGTGGCCACTTCGCCCATTGGTGATAAAGATGCCACCAATGACCTTCAGGTGTTTTATGAAGTCAGCCACGAGGCGCTGATCACACACTGGGCGCGGTTAGCAGGGTGGGTTCAGCACAATCGCGCTCAACTCCGCCTTGATTCAGATTTGCGACGGATCGCCGCGGACTGGCAGGCGGAGCACAATCCTCAAAAACGGAGCGATTATTTGCTGCGGGGGGTGCGTCTTGACGAGGCGCAGGCGTGGCTGCACGCGACCGATGCGGCCACGCCCGCGCAGCAGGCATTCATCACCGCCAGCGTGGCTAATCAGTCAGAGATCATCGCCGCGGAGCAGAAACGTATTGCTGAACTGAACGCCGCCACTCGACAGGCACGACGTACCCGCCAGAGACTGCTCATCACTACTGCCTTTGCGGCCATGATGATCACGGCGGCTATCGTCGCCGCCTACTTTGGGCTTCAGGGACAACAGGCGGCCGCACAGCGGGAGGGGGAAGCCAACCTGCGGGTCTTGAACCTCAACCAGACCTTAACCCCGGTCTCTGAGATTCTCGCTACCGCACAAGAGGAAGGGGTGCGGGCCAAGGCCACCTCGACTCGGATTGCGCTTACGATCAAGGAGGGAGAGGCGCAGATCGAGTCGCTGCGTTTAGCAGGTGAAGCCGCCAATATCCTGAGCGCTGGCGGTAATGCCGAAAGCGCTGCATTGTTGAGTGTGCGTGGCCTGCGTACCGCTTACAGCGCTCAGGCAGATGCGGCATTGGTGAAAGCAGCGGAGCGGCTCTATACCCGGCGTATTTTCCGCAGCGGTTCTGCCTTCGTCCATGATGTGGCCTTCAGCCCTGACGGTACACTGATGGTCACCGCAGAGGAGGGGGGTATGGTTCGGCTGTGGAGACTGTCCACGGGTGAGCTTATGCGCACCTTCCAAGGGGCAGGTCTGCTCAGCCGGGTCGTCTTTGGGCCCGACGGTAGAACCATCCTGACGGGCAGTTCTGACGGCACCGCCCGGCTGTGGGAGGTGAACACGGGCACTGAACTGCGCCGCTTTGGTGGGCATACCGAGATCGTGACCGATGTGGCTTATGTGGGTGGGGGCAAAACGCTCATAACTGGCGGTTACGACAGCACCGTGCGCCTTTGGGACGCTGCCACCGGCGCTGAACTACGTGAACTGCGCGACGGCATCAGTCTAGTCAGCACAGTCGCCGCCTCACCCGATGGCAAGTGGATCATGGCCGGGGATTATGATGGGGTGGTGACTCTCTGGGAGACAGCCCAATGGCAGATGGTACGCCAATTTAAGGCACATCCCAAGGAAATCACTGGGGCTGCGTTTTCGCCCGATGGGGCTACTTTCCTGACCAGCAGCAAAGACCACACGGTGCGTTTGTGGGACGTTGAAAACGGGAGCGAACGGCTTCAGCTTAGGGGACATACGGATCAGGTGAACAGCGCGGTCTTTTCGCCCGACGGCAAGACCCTCCTAACCAGCAGTGCGGATTTGAGTGTTCGTCTGTGGGAGGTGGAGACGGGGCGTGAAGTGCGCGTCCTTAGTGGTCATCTGCGTGAACTCAATCGGGCCGTTTTTAGTCCTGATGGACAAACGATCCTGAGCGCCGCTAATGATGGCACGGCCCGCTGGTGGGGCCTTACCCCGGTGATTCTAAGCCCTCGCTTTGAAGGCACCTTAGCGCGATTCTCACCTGACGGTAAAACCATCTTGACAGGCGGCACTGAGGTAACGCTGTGGGACGCTGCCACTGGCGCGATGCACCATCACCTGAGCAGCGGCTTATCCGGGGCGTGGCAGGTATCCTTCGTCTCAGACGGCAGAACAGTACTGGGTGGCAAAGATGATGGCAGTGTATGGCTCTGGGATACAGCTTCCGGAGAGACGGTGCGCACCTTCGAAGGGATGATGCCCGTCCATAGTATGGCGCTCTCGCCCGATGGAACCCAGATTGCCCTCACCAGTTATGTTGGCGGCGGATGGGTGCTTGATCGCCACACGGGCAGCACGCTTGTGACTCTGAACGGATCATCTGGTGGGGTTCATGCAGTTGCCTTTTCTCCCGATGGACGCTACCTTGTAGGAGGTAGTGCCAATTTTGAGAACGCTGGTGACGGGATCGTGCGCCTGTGGAGAGCAGATTCAGGTGAGGAGATACGCCAGTTTGTGGGGCACATTGGTTATACCCATGCGGTCGCCTTCTCGCCTGATGGTAAGCTTCTTGTGACTGCAAGCGCCGACAACACCGCTCGCCTGTGGGAGGTCGAAAGTGGGCGTCAAGTACGGCTGTTGAGTGGGCACACGGATGAAGTTCTGAGTGCAGTCTTTTCTCCTGATGGCACGATGATCTTAACTGGCAGCGCCGACAACACCGCCCGCCTGTGGGAGGTCGAAAGTGGGCGCACACTGCGGGTGTACAGTGGACACACCAACCGGATCAACAGTGCGGTCTTTTCGCCCGATGGACGGTATGTGCTCACTGCTGGTGATGATGGCACGGCGCGTTTATGGGAAACCTTTTATGGGGATTTTGTGACGGAAGTCTGCGCTCGGCTGGTGCGTGATCTGAGCCGTGATGAGCGCATCCAATTTGCGCTGCCCGAACGTCTCCCCACATGCCCAGAATTGGCAGGGGCAGTGATCGATTACGAGTTCAGTGTAGAGGGTGAACCAACCCCAATTTATAACGACTCCGCCTATACCCCTCTGCCCCCGACGACCACACCCTACCCAACGGCGGTCATCCCGATCTGGACGCCAATACCCACAGCCACCACAGGCCCATGATAGCCCAAGCCACACAAGGATTTAACATGGGCATGTTATTATTGGGTCGTGCCAATGCCACCGGGAGGGTGTGGGATGATCGATGAAAAAGCAGTTATTGAGTTAATCCTCACACACGTGCGTCGTTATGACGCCATTGACGTGTTAGATGTTTATAAGCTGCTGCATCAGGGGGTTTTTGGTCCGGGACATGCCATCGAAAACAAACGGTCTGCCAAAGAATGGTTGGAGCAGGAGTCAAAGCTGCTTCGGCCCAACCCCAACGAGGCTTTGGTAGAGAGCATCCACCCCACAGGGGCTGTGGTGCGCCTCCATCTGCGCCCCTACCTTGCCCTGAATGGGAGCCTGCCCAAACTGTTGGAAGCGTTCATCGAATCTTCGGTGTCCATTGTGGGTGATCCAGTGGTGATGGGCGCATGGTGGCGACAGTTCGAGAAGCTCACGGAAGCCGGCGGACCCCTCGCCAATCGTTTTTTATCGCGCACGGTTCTGCTGGTGGGCAAGGTTCGCGCCGCCGAACAATGGTCGGCAGTGCATCATTCTCCGCCCTTTGATCGTACTTATAAACCCGCCTATCGGGTGCTGAGCGCGCCCTTGGCGGAAAACCTTCTCCGCAGCCAGAAGTTCGAATATAAGGTACTCTGAACGCGGCCAGTGCAGCCCTCTCAATCTGAGGGAGTGATGAGGCGTGGGTAAAGGAATCGCTCCTCAAAGCATCAAGAGAGGAACTTTTGGTGTCATCCTGATAAGGTCTGCATATTGGAGGAGATTGCCTTGACGACTCACGAGCCTGCGCCTGCTGCGCCCCCACCCTTTGAGATTGGTCTATATTCATTTGCGGACTTAACCCCTGATCCCCAAACCGGGCGCACGATCAGCCCATCTGAGCGGATTCGTGATCTGTTGGAAGAGATCACACTGGCTGATCAGGTGGGGTTGGATGTTTTTGGCTTGGGTGAACACCACCGTGAGGATTATGTGTCCTCTGCCCCAGAAGTAATTCTAGGGGCAGCCGCGGCCCGCACCAAAAATATCCGGCTTAGCAGCGCTGTCACCGTCCTAAGTTCCGATGATCCGGTGCGGGTTTTTCAGCGTTTTGCCAGCCTTGATCTGATCTCCAATGGACGGGCTGAATTTATGGCGGGGCGCGGCTCATTCATCGAGTCCTTCCCCCTGTTTGGTTATGACCTTAATCACTACGATGAACTCTTTGCGGAGAAGCTCGATTTACTGCTCAAACTGCGCGAAGGTGAGCGGATCACATGGCAGGGTCACCACCGCCCCTCCATCGACAATCGCGGGGTGTATCCGCGCCCGGTGCAGAATCCCTTACCAGTCTGGGTCGGGGTCGGGGGAACGCCCGAATCGGTGGTGCGGGCCGCAAGCCTAGGGCTGCCGATGGCCTTAGCCATCATCGGTGGGATGCCTGAGCGTTTCGCACCCCTGATCAACCTCTACCGGGCCGCAGCAGCAGAATATCAGCATAACCCGGCGGTCCTGCCCGTAAGCATCAATTCGCACGGGTTCATCGCCGATACCCGCAAACAGGCCATTGAAGAGTCCTTCCCCTCGGCACAGGCTGCGATGAACAAGATCGGGCGCGAGCGCGGATGGCCACCGATGCGGCGTGACCAGTACGAGGCTTCGGCGGAGCTGAGAGGAGCAAACTTCATTGGCACTCCAGAGGATATTGTCGAAAAAATCCTCTTTCAGCACGATCTGTTTAAACATCAGCGGCTGCTGATTCAACTGAGTGTAGGCACCATGCCTCACCTCAAGATGATGCACGCCATCGAGCTTTTGGGGACGAAGGTTGCGCCGGTGGTTCGTCAGGAAATTGCCCGACGCATCCCCTCCGCCACAGTGAAAGACGTTTAGGTCATCAGGAATCTGGGCATCGTGGGGAGGCATGTCCTGAGTCTTCCGCCCTCAGAAGTCCCCCCCTCGCACAATCGACCCCTCGCCCGCGCATGGGCTGAGGGGCAGACGGCAAACAGCCGCTATTCAGTGAGGGTTTTGTAAATCGCCCCAAGATCGGCTTCAGCCCGTCGCAGCTCGTCGAATTTAGTGTTGGTGCTGGTGATGAACCCCACCATATCGATCTGCCCACCTCGGCTGTACCCGTCAAGCATTCGAATCACTTCTTCGGTCACCGCATCCAATTGGAAGTAGTGGGCATCCGCGCAGGTTGGGTGAGGGATGGCCAGCATCGTCCCCCGAATGGTGATCAGGCGCTCGATCACTTTGGGCATTTCGGTTGGAGGCGTGGCGATGCTGCTGTTGACGATCTCTGCAAACTCAACCGTTAAACTGCTAGAACGCTGCAACCAGTTCTCCACCGCGCTTTTGGCGCAATTCTCCTTGTTGAGCGGAATGGGCGTAGGAGACTGGTCAAAAATAGGGGTGAAAGTTGGGAATGGGGTCGCCGCAGTGCCGCCACAAGCGGTCATGATCAGGGCAACCCCCAATAGAACGATCATGTGCGTAAAACGCTTCTTATGGATGTTCATTGGGCAGGATTTCCTCCAGCATTGAGCGGGAAAAATTGTAGCACATTCACCGCCGCTGTAAGGTGATCCTCTTTACTCACAGCAGCCGCGCTGATGATGTACTCGGCGTTCAGGGTGAAAAACAGAACCCCCTGCCCCGGTTCATACCATTTATCGGCATCACTGAGCTGGCGGGTGAAGATAATTCTACGCTGTTCGATATGGTAGAGGATCACAGTGCGCCAGCGGTTGAGGGCCGCCACCAAATTACCATCACGGCTGATCGCCAGTGCCAGCAGTCGATTTTCGGTACCCGGCTGCGCAACCTGAAATGTCCCCACTTCGGTGAATTCTGGAGGACGGTAGAGACGCACAATGCCCCCATCGTCAACGGCAAAGAGCATCGCCCCAAAAACGCTCCCGATACGCGGCTCTGAGGTGTTATCGGAGCGGCTTGCCTCCGCATTCAGCTTAAAGCGCCGCGACCGAAGGGTGGTCAAGTCCTGACAGTTCAGCCAATATTCAACCGTTCCATGTTGGGGCGTGGTTTCAAGGTGAATCGCAAAACGCCCTGAATTGGTCTCAAGATGAGCATGATCGGAGAACCGAAAGGATGAGGATGAACCCACTACGGGGCCTTCAAAGTCGAGGGTTTCGCTGCGTTCGCCGATGGTGATCCGCAGCATTCCCCCGGCCAGACTCAAACTTGCCGCCAGATCAAGCTTATCATCAGCGTTGAAAAGACCAGTATAGAGATGTTTATAGGGCACTTGTTATGTTTCCTTGAAAGCTGCCGCGCCATACCCAACCACACGATCAAAATCGCCAGTGACATCCCCGGAGGTTGCGTATCCTACCAGATGTGCCTGATGAGCCTGAGACCACGCCTGAAGGGCGATGATCACGGCTGCGATAGCCCCGCTGCCACAGGCGAAGGCCTCTCCAGTTTTGTCGTAATCAATGACCTGACGGGCATTCATCGCCGTCACGGCTTCCAACATCTTCCGATCCAGCGCATTGGCCGTGGGCTGGCGGTAAAAGTGGGATAGATCAGAACTGGCCACCAAGAGCACCCGTTCCTTCTGAGCGCAAGCGGCCAGCGCCTTACCCAGCCGATGGGCAGTCTCGTAGGACTGATCGCGCATCATGATCGGGATCAGCCGAAAGCCCGGGGTTAATGCCTGTTGCAAAAAGGGCAGTTCGATTTCAATCGAGTGTTCGGGGTCATCCCGAATCAAGGTGAGATCGATCATGTGCCCAAGGCGATCCAGCATGTCCTTATGGATGGGCACAGTGCCCAAGGGAGTCTGGTAAGCATCATGGCCGCTGCTGAGCAGCCCACCCCGCGCAGGCAGGGCGTAATGAAGTGGACCCACGATGATCACGGTCTCAAAGCCCATTCCATTGACCTGCGCAAAAGCCCGCCCCGCAATGCCCCCGCTATAACGAATGCCCGCATGAGGCGCGAGGAGTGCGTGAAGGGTTCCTGTGCCAGCCACAGACGGGTCGGTTAGGGCAGCAGCGATCAAAGCGCCCACCTCCGCCCGGAGTTTGTCAGATCGGGCGGTGTACCATTGTCCTGCCAAGGGTGAGGGGCGAATATCCTGTCCAGTGTTCATCACTTCCCCTGCCTTCTCATTCCCGATTATACCCTACCCAATGATTCAGCGGCGTATCTGCATTCCAAACAGAAGAAGGGCGCTTAGTGCGCCCTTCTTCTGTTTAAGCCCTCGCGGAACGTCCGGCTCAGCTTCGAGGCAGCACCGGACGAAATTTGTATCCATAAACGATCACACCGCCTTCGCCATCGGTTCGGAGTTTGCGGGTCACCATTTCGACCTGCATCCCGATCTCTGGCGCACTCTCAAGATCGGTTAACTGGGCGGTGATTAGAGGTCCTTCCTCTAATCGGATCATGGCCAATACATAAGGCGCTTGCGCTTCGAAACCTTCAGGCGGGTCTTGGATGATGGTGAAACTATAAACCTCACCCCGACCGCTGAGAGGGACTTCAGTGCGCCCTGTTTCGACGTTCAAACCCTGACTGGCGCTCATCAACAGCCCTTAGCGTCCCGCTTTTTCCAGTTCGACGGTTTGGCTGAGTTGAAGACGGATGACTTCAGCGGTACGCGCAGGGGTTGGTTCCACAGCGCGAGGCGGGAACATCACAGTCCCACTATTGGCAAAACGTACTGCCACCAATTGATACCGCTGCTTGTTCAGACGCCAGTTCTGCGC
>JACSRJ010000055.1 GCA_014879835.1 Anaerolinea sp. | reverse complement strand
CTTGACCTCCATAACCCTCTCCCTCCAGGCTTCTTTCCCTCTTTTGATGTGGTGTTGGGTAGCTAGCAGAGCATAGAAACTTCGGGGACTTTTAGCATGTTCATAACCACGATGAGGACGAGCTTCGTTGAAATAGTGGACATAGGACTTCACCACACGAGCGAGATGCGGTTCGCTCAGCAGTAAGAGGTGACCTAAGTACTCACCTTTTGTGTGCTGTCCAGTCAGGGTTTCTTCCCGCGCCGCCTCGCAAGCGAGCGTGGCTGAGGCTTGTGGGGGCAGGTATCAGGATGACGCATCCGTGCGGCAACCTCCGGGGAAAGGGGAATCACCAAGGCGTGCGAAAACAGACCGCGTTTCGAAAACTCCAGTCTGAATTGGGGCCGGTCATCTCCACCGTCGAGGGCAACTTGGGCCATCGACATCTGCTCCAACCGCCGCCCGCGGATACGGCGTCGTGATTCTTCCAAGTCAAAGCCCGTTAAAGGCTCAGCGCAGCAGAAACATAACAAGGGGAGTTCGTGTCCATCTTCGAAGACGTAGAAGGTTACCTTATCACGCTGGACCATGTCTACCACTCGCTTCAGACCGAGGCATCGATCGAGGTACTCGGCAGCACACTGTGAGCGCTCATCAATTGTCACCAACGGAAAGTGGTCGTGCTCACAGAACGGATAAGTACGCTGATTGGTCATCCCGGCTACCCCATACATCAGTCTGCCCTTTAGGGAGCGGAGTATACCCTGCGCTAGGGCGCCGGGGAAGAGGGAACTGCCGTGTCTAGACCAGTATTCCTCCGAGATGGTGTGCCGCAGGTCGTAAGCAAGCTGCACCCCAAGCGGGTCATGCAGGGTGCTGGTGAGGTTATCCACATCAATGGTGTAGTGCTGGCGGTCGCTGCCGCCTGAAACGGTCGTCTGTCAGCGCCTTTTTCACTTCACCGTGATATAGCGCCAGACCACAACCATGGCGATGAGGTTCAGCCCGGTGGCGACGAGGCAGTTTGCCAACAGCCCGGAAGCAAACAGCATCGGCGCGACCGGGGTCAGCAGCGCCCGTCCTAGAGTCACGGCGGCGATCAGCATAGTCAGGTACATCGCCCGGGTACCCGGGCTGAGTTCGGTGGCAAGGGGAATCGTGGCGACGATGCTCAGTTCAAAGGTCAGGTAAAAGAAAAACAGCCCCACCAGCGCCAGATTCACGTTTACACTGGTCAGGGGCAGGAGGAGGCACGCCAGAATATTACCACTCACCCCGACCAGCACGAGGCGACGTGAGCCTAACTTGTCGGCGAAGCCTGTGACGATCCCCTCACCGGTGAGTTCAGCCATCCCGATGACCGCCGCTGCGACCGCCAATGCTGCCAGTTGAATGCCGAACGAGGCTTCAATCCACGTGCCAAAGACCACACTGACGAGTTGATTGGCCGCACTGATGCTGAAGCCTAAACACAACCCCGCAAGCGCCATCGGGCTGCTGACGGCAGCGCGCAGCGCTGGCAGAAAGGTCACATGATGCACCACCGGCGTATCTGGCTCGACGTACAGCCCAATCATCACGAAACTGAACACACCCAGAATCGCCAGCGCCAAAAAAGGAGCCTGCCAGTTGAAATTGGCAATCAGCCATGTCATCGCTGGAACCCCGATCAGGAATGCACCCGACCACGCAAGCTCAACAAAGCCGAGGTATAAGCCCCGCCGATGATACGGCACTTTGTCGCCGATATATGCTTGTATCGCGGGGCCAACTGCCATTCTGCCCAGCGCCCCAACCAGCAGGGCAATCGCCAGCCCGGTAAAATCGGGCAGAACGAAGACGCTCATCATACCCGCAACGTACAGCAGCAGGCCCAGCAGGATGGTAAATCTGCGTCCGCGCTGTTCGGCAATTCTGCCGATGAACGGTGCGGCCAAGCCCAAGAACTGCATCAGCGCGAGGATGCTGACGATAGCGCTGACCTCGACCTGAACCCCGCGTGCGAAGACTGGCAGCAGCGGGTAAATCATGCGCGATCCGGTGTCGATAATGGTGCGCGTTGCGGTCAGCAGGGCAGCCACTGGCAGCATGGGCGAAGTCTTCCGATTTTCGAGCAAGGACGGCATGATGAACACTGTCCTGAAACGCTGGAAATGGGTAGGGCCTCAGTATTTCACAGAGTCAGGCAGAGGGCAACCCTCGCGCCTCTGCCCACCCCCTACACACCCTACTTTTTCCGGAGTTTACGCAGAACTTCAAGGCGTTGGCGGACTCCGGAGGATCCTCCCCCATCGCACCAAGGACAAACGCCTGCTGCGCATCGGAGTCCATGCAGTGGTGGGGAGATCATTCGTAGAGGGGATGATAACACGAAGGGAACGGGAGTGTTTGCCCCACCTGCCCGCCCTCGGTATGATTGACTCCCAACGGCATGTGTAACCCGCCGCTGCACGCAGGATGATGCCTTATGTACGATGACCTCCTTGACCTGTTCCGCCCCTTCATGGGAAACGAAAAAGACCGCCGTGCTCAGATCGTGCGCGCCTTTGGGGTCAACAGCCCCATCGAAGGGCAGTTGAATTTTGACCTCACCACCGACACCTTCATCCTGCATCTGATTCAAGTGCTGGAGCAGCGCTTTGAGGAGATCGAACCGGGTAAGTCTGCGCTGGAGATGCTGAAGGAGTCCATCGAGAAACAGCGGCGGATCGAAATCCCCTCAACCCTGTCCCTCCCGCCTTTACCGCCACCTTCGCCCAATCCGCGCATGAAGGATCACCTGTTTTTCTCCTACGCCCATGCCGACCGCGCCTTTGTGGAGCGCCTTGCCCAAGACCTGCGCGAACGGGGGCATGTGGTGTGGATCGACATTGAGGGCATCCGCGGCGGCGATGTGTGGCGGCAGGCGATCAGCGATGGGGTGAGCGCCTCCGCGGTGGTGCTGCTGGCGCTCTCCCCAGACTCGGTGCATTCGGAGTGGGTCGAGGTCGAAATCAGGGCGGCGCGGGACTATGGCAAAAAGATCATCCCCCTGCTGGTACGCCCCTTCAAGGATGAGTCGGATCGCGCCGCCTATGATCGACTCGGTTTGGAGGCGATTCAGTACATTGACTTTGGGCAGGGTTTTGATCAGGGCATGAAGCGCATCCTGCTGACCGACGTGCTGCCCAAACCGCTGGCAGGGGTGCCCGGTCACTGCCAAAAGCTCATCGCCCAGCTTGCAACCCGCCCGTGGGGACTGGATCACTACATCCAGAGCCCGGCCAAGCTCCTGCCCATTGATGCCAGCCCTTACGAGGAGGGGGCGGTGAAGGGCGCCCCTGAACGCCTGCTAGAACGGCTCTGGAAAGGGGAGCGCCTGCTCATCCTCGGTGAACCGGGCATGGGCAAGACGGTGGCGCTGGAGCGGCTGGCGTGGGAACTGGCAAGCAACGATCCGCTCATCCTGCCCATCTTTGTGGCGCTCCGGGATTATGACGGCGGTTCCCTACTTGATTGGATTCGGCTGACGCTCATCAATGTAGGTGAGATTCAACCGGAAGCAGTCGAGGACATTAAGCGCTTTCTGCGCGAAATCCCCTTTCAGGTGCACTTCCTGCTGGATGGTCTGAACGAGGTCGCGCCTGCTCACCGGGAGGAGATTCTGGGGGAAATCAAACGGCTCTCGATGGAGTTTCCCCGTGCGCGTCTGGTGGTGACCAGCCGGGTACAGGATGAGAGCTGGCGCAGCCTGCGCCAGAGTGATGCGGTGCGTGAGACCTACCTCATCCAGCCCATTAGCCCCGATCAGGCACAGCGCTATCTGGCAGCGCATCTCAATGCGGTGGACTGCGAAGCGCTCTGGAACCGGCTGGACGATAAGATGAAAGGCTTGGCGGGCACCCCCCTCCTGCTGTGGCTGATCAAGGAAGCATGGCTGGAGTCCCACAATGTGCCGGGGAACCGGGGCGCACTGTACGGCAATTTTGTGGCCCGGATGCTGCGCCGTGACGACGAACGGAAGATCGGCACAGGGGTACCGGAGAAAATCCGTCTGGATGCCCTAGAGCGGCTGGCCCTGAAAATGCACGAGGCGCAGGTGATCGCCCTGCCGCTGGAGCAGGTGGAGGTGATCATCCCTGATGCCGCCGTGCTGTCTGCCCTGCGGGTAAATGGCTTGCTCACCGGGGAGAAGATCATCCGTTTTGCGCCTCACCAGACGGTACAGGAGCATTTTGCGGCGCGGGCAATCCGGGCGGAGGTGGCGCAGAAAGTACGGTCAGGACCTATTGGGCGGATGCTGACCGGACGAGGGGTGCTCAACTACGCCCGTGAGCCGTGGTGGGCGGAGACCTTCATCCAGCTTGCCGGACTGACGGAGGATCCCAACGAGCTGGGGCGGGCGGTGGCGGAGGTGAATCCGTGGTTGGCGTGGTGGTGTGTGCAGGATGGCAAGACGGTGGACAAAGAAACCGAGCGGGTGATCGAGTCCAAGTCGATTGCCTTGGTGCGTTCAGCGCGGGTGATTGACCGACGGACGGCGGCGCAGGCGCTGGCGAAGCTCAATTCTGAGCGGGTGATCGCGCCGCTGGCACCGCTGTGCGTAGATGTGGATGAGGGTGTGTGCCAAACCGCCCTCACCACTTTGTTGGCTTTTGGCGAGGCGGGACAACAGGCGTTCAAATGGGCTTTCCGGACCGAATTTTCGAAGCGCTCGCCCCCGCAGCGTGCCGAATGGGGACGGGCAGTGGCGCGTATCGATCCTCGCCCCGGGGTGCTGGACTTCAACTGGGGCGAGGACTACTGGTGCCCGGTGCCCAAAGGGGAGTTCCAAATGGGCAGTGACCAAGACTCGGACAACCCTAAACGAATTGAAAAACTTGACTATGACTTCTGGATCGCCCGCTATCCCATCACCTATGCCCAGTTCCAGTTGTTCCTCAACGCGCCTGACGGCTACCGAAACCCGAAGTGGTGGAAAGGGCTGCATGAGGATGGAATCCAACAGCAGCAGAAGGGTGCGCAAGAGCAGCGCTTCAAATTTTGGAATCATCCCCGCGAGAATGTGAGCTGGTATGATGCGGTGGCGTTTTGCCAGTGGCTGAATGCCCTCACCCCACACCTCCCGTCCCCTAACAAAGCGGTCGGGAGGGGGCACCGCGCAGCGGTCGCAGGTGGTGAGGGCTACCTCATCCGCCTGCCGTTGGAGACCGAATGGGAGAAGGCAGCCTCGTGGGATGCCAAGACAAAGAAGACGCGTGAGTACCCATGGGGGGATGGGTATCAGGCGGGTTTTGCTAATATCTCTGAGACCTTCAACAAGGTCGGTCCACACTACCTGAAAACTACCACCGCTGTGGGCATCTACCCACAGGGCGCTTCCCCCTGCGGGGCGTTGGACATGAGCGGCAACGTTTGGGAGTGGTGTATGAATGAAGATGAGAATGGGCAAGTGAACATCGGCTCTATTGAATGGCGGGGCTTGCGGGGTGGTTCGTGGGACAACCCTGCTAGCCGGGCCCGCGTTGCGTCTCGCAACAACGCTAACCCGAGCCGCCGGGACGACCTTAGGGGGTTTCGGGTGGTTTGGGCTCCTGTCTCTCTTGGGGTTTCCTCTGATCACTGATCAAGCGCCGAAAGCGCGCGCATTTGGTCTTGGTATTTGGGTAATGGCGCGAAGCGCCCCGCGAAAAAATGGGGGAAGTAGGGGCGAAGCATGCCACACAAGTCCTTAACCAGAATCCGTCCGTGCCTGCCAAAACAGACACCCACCCTTGGCTCTGGTAACGCCGCACGGAGATGCCAAACGCCTGTGCCAGTTCCACGGCACGATCACCAGCGAGATAGCGCTCGTAGATCATACGGTTCCGTTGTTCCAGTTCGGGGATTAGGTCGGTGACGGGGATGGGGGAATCGGTTCCCGTCATAGAGCCAATTAAACCCTCTAGGCACCCCTTTACCAAGTTGTGCTCGGATTGACGGAGAGCATAATCCCGGTGCCAGTGGTCGAGTTTTTCAAGTACTCAAGTACGTCCAAACTCGGTATCCCCCACCCGGCTGCCCCGCGCTCACTTGGGAATCAGCTTGTACACATAGTCCCACAAGTCCAACTGTTGATGTGGCGTGCTATGCCCGCAGGCATAGGGTATCCATGTCCAAGCGATAGGCAGTGCTCGTCCGTGTTAGGCTACTGTCACCATCAGCAGTTGATGATGAAAACTCACTTTTGTCCCGTCGCTTATCAAGGCAATACAGCCACTGTCCGCCGCCCCTTGCAGCAACCCCACAACTGCGTTCTCATACCATGCCCAGACACGCGCCGCCCCATTGTCCAACAAGCGCTCCAAGCGCCTCACAATGCTAACCTGTTTTACCCCAAGGGTACCTTACATACGATCACCTTTGTCTGGACTTTCTTGGCCGGAGAGATGCCCATCAGCAGATACACCATGTTGATCACATGGCTATCACATTCCAAGGGCAGTAACTTGATCAGTCGTCCATATAAACTGCGGTACAATGGCGGTGGAACAGCAATCAATTGAATCCATGAGCACTGATTTGCTGCTCCGGCAGGCCAAAGTGTGTTCAGATTGCCCATAAACAGAGGCATGGAAATGAGTGAGGCTCGACCACTGCCACCTGGTTGCTTTCTGTTTTCCACCTAGTTCGGGAGCATATGTATTAAATACTAACGGAACGTTCTTCCCTAACTAGCGACCCAACACTGAACGGATGAGCGAGGGGAAAGGGATTGAAGGCGGAAGAGACTTCGGTTAA
>JACSRJ010000056.1 GCA_014879835.1 Anaerolinea sp. | reverse complement strand
CCTCCGCCCTGACCCCGCCCGCCGGGTTCCAAGTTCCGACCGCACAAATCGGCTACGTTTGGGCCACCAACCCGTGGATCGATGGACGTTCATTGGTTCAGGTGCTGGGTTATGCGGTGGGAGCGCCCGTGAACTATCAGGGGACGCTTCAGGCAGGCAATCAGCCCAACCAGTATTATGTGCGCTTCCCTGACCTAAGCGTTTATAGTTTGCAGCTTTCGGGTACAGGCCAGTGGCAGCCTGTAGGACGGGCGATACAGTAAGGATCAAGATGAGCATGTTGATCAATCTGGAGACGGTTCACAAACCCCAGACCATTGACGAAGCCGCCGCCCTGATCGAACGTCAGGGCGTGTATCCCCTCTATGGTGGGGGGGCTTATCTGCTTCGGGCTGCCATCAATGAGGCTCACAGCGCCGTTGATATGGGCGCTGTGGTCAGCGCGGGCTTTAGCAGCGCGGGCAGCGTGCCGTGGTTAGGCGCGTGTGCCACCCTTGAGACGATGGGCGCTTTTGACGAGCATTTTCGCCTTGTGGTCGCTGCCGAAGCCCCCTTGAATCTGCGCAACAGCCTAACCCTAGGCGATATGCTGCTGGAAACCCCATCTGATTCGCCCCTCATCGCGCTTTTGATGGGACTTGAGGCCCGGGTGGTGTGTTATGCCCATCCTTCTTACAGCATGGAGGATTGGTTCCGTCAGGGGCTTTTGTGGCGTACTCAGCGCACCATCCTGCGGGTGGAACTGCCCGGTTATAACGCCGGTCAGGTGAGCATCGCCTTTGAAAAGGTTGCCCGTACCCCGGCAGATCGTCCCATTGTGGCCGCGCTGGCGATCTGGGATCGCCGCTACGAACAGTCGCTGCGGGTGGTGGCGCTGGGCATGGAGTCGCACCCAGTATGGTATGTTGAGGGGATGCAGTCCACTTTGGACGACTTCAAGGGCAGTGCGGAATATCGGGCTGCGGTAATGCCCCATCTGGTGGAGATGGCACGCGCAAAAGTGCGGGCCTAGTCCCAAAAGGTTGGGACGTTTTGGGATTCCCGCACAGAATCTCTCTGTAGGGGCAGTCCGTGCGGCTGCCCGGTCGTTTACCCCTGTGGGCCGGGCGACCATGTGTGGCTGCCCCTACCCGGAATCGGGTAGGGCACAGGTCTGTGCTGTCCGAATCACAATAATCGCTCAGCCCGCCTGATTCAGGGACAGAATCTCCACCAAGGTGTGAAGCCCCCCCGCGACCACACTGTGACCGCCAAGTACAACCGGGATCGGTGCGGTGCGTGCGGCCTCCGTGAAGTCACGCAGCCACGGATCTTCGATCAGGTCTGGCCGCAGCAGATCAGAAGCGTAACGGTCTGCGGCCGAAGGGTTCATGCCCAAAGCCGCAAACAGCACCCGTGAGTCAAACAGGACCGCATCCGCCATCTGGCTGAGATCGGCAAAAAAGCCCTGTACTCCCCGCCCGTTGATCCACGGCACAAGCATGGAGCGCACCTCGCCGCGCTGAATCCGCTCGCTGGCAACCATCCCCCGCTCTTCTGCGATCACCCGTGTCCACACCCGTGCTTGTTTGTTCAAAGCCTGCCATGCAATCGGCGAGACCCGCCCGATCAAAGCGAGGGTTTTGCCGTCGGTGCGGATCACCTCCATGACCTGCCGCACCGGGATCAGATCAAGGCGGGGATCAGTCAGGGCAGTGCGCAGCGTGGGCAGCAGAGAGGGATGCTGAGCCAGAATGGCCAGATCGGATGGGGTATCAATATCCATGCTGCTGGCGGGGCGCAGCCCGGCAAGGACACGCACCTCATACGTACCGCTCTCACGCAGTTCCCATGCAAGGCTGTTATCCCGTTCAGCGCCCCGAATCAGGGGTAGGGCCTCCCGCAGATGGCTGATTGCAGCCCAATCACTGGAGTGGAGATTATTGGTCAGGACGATATGAGAAGGCACAGATCGCCCTGACTTCGCCAGCAGATCAACGATCACTCCGCTCATGGCTGCATCCACCAGAGGGGCACTGCCGCCCCCAAAGTAGATCAGCGGTTCCAGCCCGTAATCTTCAACCAACCCGGCAAGACGTGCCCCAAAATGGAACCGTTCGCCGGGAGGATCTTCGGCGCGGATAATGTTGAGGGTGGAGGGCAGCCACTCGGTTGAAGGTGCGGCCACGATGATCCGCTCTACCCCCTGCCCTTGCAGTAGATCGATCAGGTCAAGGGTAGCCGCCCGCTGTGCCTGAAGCACAAGCTGTTCTTGGGCGGACTGCCCGCCGTGCCCAACCATTAAAACCGCGCCAAGTGACATACATTCACCGTCCAAAAATGGGTTGGATCAGACCAAAATCACCCTCTTTGCGCCGGTAAAGCACATTGAGTCCCTGAGTCTCGGCATTGTAAAACACAAAAAAGTCGTGGCCGAGCATCTCCATTTGATCAATGGCTTCTTGTTCGCTCATGGGGCTGATCTCGATTGCTTTGCGACGGACGATCCCCATCATTTCTTCTGAGGTTTCGTCTTCCTCCTCCGGGAGCAGCTCTGCGCCCATCAACTCCGCGTCCAACTCCTCAGAGCGATCAGCAGCACGACGGCGTCGTTTTCCTTTGTAGCGCCCGATCTGACGGTTGAGCTTGTCCAGCACCATATCTACGGCTGCATACAAATCCGTTTGGGTTTTGTCCTCAGCCCGAAGGATCATCCCCCGGCTGTGGCGAAGTGTCACCTGAGCAACTGAGACATCCGCCCCCTGACGACGGCGCTCTTGGCCCAATTCCAGATCGATCCGTGAGATATTGGGGAGGTATTTTTCGAGGCGTGCGAGCTTCTTTTCGGCATATTCGTGCAAACGCTGACCGACATCAACATTTTTGGCGTGAATTTGAATCTGCATTGTTGAACTCCTCAAAATATGGATGCACAACGGGATCGGGACACCCTGATCCCGGCTTTCCCCCGATGGGAGAAGAGAAGCCCGGTTAGGCTTCTCACCTTATCTTTATGGCTGCTGCAATTGTTCGATATTTGGCTCCTTTCCGGGAGGTGTGCCCACCCTCGCAACCGTTAAACCCCAAACGTGGGCTGCACCTGCTGCACGAAGGGCAGAAGCGCATTCATGCAGGGTGGCCCCAGTCGTATAAACGTCATCAAGGAGGACCACCGCCTGCCCCGAAACGAGGTCAGGGGCAGCCTCAAAGGCATCACGCACATTCGCCTGTCGTTCTCGCCAATTTAAGCCCACCTGACTTGAAGTGACTCTAGCTTTGATCAGCGCGTCCGGTTGATAAGCCCGGAGTCTGCCCATATGCCGGGCAACGGCCCGGGCCAACAGCGCTGACTGGTTATAGCCCCGCTCCTGAAGGCGGGAGGGATGCAGCGGTACGGGAAGGATCAGGTTGAAGTGCCAGTTTGCCCTGCTCAGAGTCTTTACCAGACGCTCCGACAGTGCATCGGCCATGCGGCGCATCCCTCTGAACTTAAGCGTGTGGATTGCACTTCGGATGGGCCCTTCATACAGGGCGCTGCTCCACAAGCCCTCAAGGGGTCCCGCTGGTAAGGGCGGCGCTTCGGGGATAGGGGTCTCTGTGTGACAATCTGAACAAAACAGGCTTCCTACACACCCGCATCCCACGCACCGGGGCGGGAACACAAAATCCAGCCCGGTATTGAGTGCATCCTGTGTAAGAAGCCTGAGCCACTCGGAGCGCAGGCTCACGAGTTGATTCGTCATTCCTGACCCTTCATGTGGTCGGCGAGGGACACCGCACCTGTGGTCAACCCCAATTTGCAGTGGGGTTGGGGCCACAGGTGAAATCACATGGCGACATTGGTCGTCATCAGGATGATGAGCGACGGACCCAACAACACGATCCAAATGGATGGGAAGATCAAAAACACCATTGGGATCATCATTTTGACCGGAGCCTGATGGGCCTTTTCCTGAGCGCGCTGGCGGCGCTTCACCCGCATCTGATCCGATTGGATGCGGAGGATTTTGGCCATACTTACGCCCAATTGGTCAGCCTGAATGATCGCAGCGGTGAAGCTGGTGACGTCGGGCACTTCCATTGAGCGGGCCATATCGCGCAGGGCCTCACGACGCATCTTACCGAGCGCGATCTCTTGAATCACACGCCCAAAAGCAACCGCCAGATCGTTATCCCATTTTTCGTACACTTTGCCCATGGCCTGATCAAAGCCCAAACCGGCCTCAACGCAGATGGTCAAAAGGTCAAGGGCATCAGGCAGCGCCTTTACGATAATGTCTTGGCGTTTGCGAATTTGGCTCTTAAGCTGGGAGGTGGGCAGATAAAAGCCCAGAAAGGCCATGAGCGCAGTCAGCCCGATAGCGTTCATGGGCGCTTGTTTAGCGATAAAAAAGAACAGGATAAAGCCCCCAAAGCCCATCAACCCTGTGAGCATGATGCGCGTCCCAAAGAAGGTACGCGGATCGGTCTTTTGGGAGCGTCCCGCCAGTTCCAGCAGGTGACGGGTCTGTTCGATTTGGCTTTCCGGCGTGAACTTGGTAGCGATGTTAGCCATGCCCTTAAAGGCAGGTAACAGCACACGCTCCTTAAATGAGAGCGAAAGCTCCAACTCTTCCAGCGATTGAGGCAGGTCTCTGTCCCCAAATTCAGCGAGGCGCGCCTGAAGAGGGTCTTGATCTTTGTTTTCGCGCATTCCTGCCCAGATCAAGCCGCCCACAAGGGCAACCCCACCCAGTGCAATGATCACAATGCCAATAATCTGTACGCCTTCCATCGCCGTCCCTTTTCTCCTGTTACACCTCAATATCCACGATTCGCTGCACCACAGTCATACCGATGCCGATCATGCCCAGACCAAGCGCCAGAAGGGGCCAACCACAGCCTCGATTTTCAACCAACCGCCCCATATACTTGGGGTTGATGATCCACAGGAACAGCCCCAAGGCGATAGGCAGACCGGAGATCAACCAGCCTGTGATTCGCCCCTGAGCAGTCAGAACCTGAATCTCGCCCTTGATCTTGATTCGTTCGCGGATGGTGTGCCCGATAACTTCAAGGATTTCGGCAAGGTTACCACCCACTTCACGCTGGATGTTGACCGCAGTGATGATCAAGTCAAGGTCGTCGCTGGGCATCCGCACCAGCATATGTTCAAGTGCTTCTTCAAGGGGGATACCCAACTGCACTTCCTGAACCACACGGCGAATCTCACTGTTGGTGGGTGGGGGGGCTTCGCGGGCGATGGCTTCGAGGGATTGCAAGGCGCTGTAACCGGCACGCAGCGAGTTGACCCAGAGACTCAGAAGGTCAGGCAGTTGGCGCTCAAATTCCTTAAGCCGTTTGCCCTGCTTTCGAGCAACGTAAAAACGGGGTAAAAAGAAACCCACCGCAACCGCAAAGAGGGCATTCACAAACTGGAAGGGCCACAGCACAAAAAAGGCGAACAGCCCCATGCCTATCATCGAGATAATGTGAAGGGCAAAGTATTCTGAAACGGTCAGTTTAAGGTCTGCCCGTGCAAGCTGAACCCGCCAACCCTCCGCAAAACGGCGCTTTTCTAAGGCCTGATTGAGGGATGTAGAAAGGGCGCTCTCTTTTTTCTTTTTACCGTCGTCTTCTTCTTCAAAGTCGTCGGTGAGAGCGAGCTTATCAGAGAGGTCTGTATAGCGCCCCAGACGTTCTTCAAATTCTGTGCCGCGCTGCTGCCGAATACTGAGGACGGTGATCGCCAGCACCGCGATAATGACCACCGCAATAATGATGATGACTATTGGCGTCATCGCGCTCTCCTCATCGCCTTTTGTTACCATTATATTGGAGATCAGAAAAAAAAGGCAATTTGTTATAAAAAGGGAAGGGTGATTGTGACCCCAACACATGAGGGGCTGTGGTAATCTGCGGCTTTTAGGGCGCGTCCCTGCTGCTCAGCGCAGCAGTTTCCCTAAAAACAGGCCTCGGGTGCGTTCATCCATCAAGCGCGGCCGCCCCTGATTCTCGATCAGGGTAGGATACAGGGCCACCGCCCGCAGTTCCCCCCCAGAAAGGATCAGCTCTGGTAAAAACGAATAACGGTAGTCCTCAGTCTGATCAAAGATCAGGTTGCCCAAACCATAGGCGATCAACACATCCTCCCCCCGCGCTGCCCGGTACAGTTCAAAAATTTGGGGCAGATGGGCCTGTGTGCCAATGACTATATCCGCACCCCATTCGGCCACCTGCCGAAAGGCGGTCTCCTGCCGGGGGGTGGGATAGCTGCTATCCGTCTCGGTGAACTGAATGCTCACGATCACCACCTCATGCGAGGCTTTAAGCTGCGGGATGACCGCGGCCAGCCACGCTTCATCACAATAAGCTGCGCCGGGGGTGTTATCCTTGGCCAGCGCCCACTGAGGCCCCACCCAATTACAGGAAAGCCAACCGATGCGACCGTTTGGGGTGTCGAGGGTGAGCGTCTGCCGGGCCTGATCGAGCGTTGCCCCTCCGCCCACCGTTTTGATCTGGGACGTACTGTAAAGTTCCAGTGTGCGCAGATAGGCTCCCGCTTGATAATCGAGGTTGTGATTGCCGGAGAGTTCAACCACATCAACGCCCCAATCAAGAAGCACCTCAAAGTAGGGGTCTTTGGCGCAAAAAGGGCCAAACGGTCTGCCCCCGATGAGCTGCGGGCAGTCGGCATGAAACGAGACCTCATTAGAAACGTGGAAAATATCAGCACGGCGGGTAATCCCCCGCAGCCCCGAGCTGGCCCATTCGGTGCCCTTGGTATCGATCACATCCCCGGTGCGG
>JACSRJ010000138.1 GCA_014879835.1 Anaerolinea sp. | reverse complement strand
CCGTAGCCGCGACCGTGGACTCGGTCGACGATCCACTTCAGGACGCGCATGTTTTCGCCAAAGCCGGGCCACAGGAACTTGCCGTTTTCGTCCTTGCGGAACCAGTTCACAAGGAAGATACGGGGTGGTTCGGGGATGTAACGCCCAAATTGCAGCCAGTGATTGATGTATTCGGCCATGTGGTACCCGGCGAAGGGCAGCATGGCGAAGGGATCACGGCGCACTTCACCCAGTTTCCCGGCGGCGGCGGCGGTCATTTCTGAACCCATCGTGGCCGCATAGTACACCCCATAAGTCCAGTTAAAAGCTTGGAAGACCAGCGGCGCAACGGTGCTGCGGCGGCCACCAAAGACAAAGGCGCTGATCGGTACCCCGTTGGGGTCTTCCCAACGATCATCAATCGAGGGGCACTGGCTGGCGGGCGCGGTGAAGCGGGCATTAGGGTGCGCCGCCTTTTTACCGTTGTCAGGCGTCCACTCCTGCCCCTG
The DNA here is from genome assembly GCA_014879835.1 of Anaerolinea sp. GTDB lineage: Bacteria > Chloroflexota > Anaerolineae > Aggregatilineales > UBA2796 > UBA2796. The sequence goes on along the minus strand of JACSRJ010000138.1, from coordinate 28,171 downwards.
CCAGTCGATCAACTTGGCGGGTGGGGTATCGGTCATGCCTTCCCACCACACATCACCATCGGGGGTGAGGGCCACATTGGTGAAAATCGTGTTTTTCTCAGCCGTGATCATGGCGTTGGGGTTGGTCTTATAGTTGGTACCCGGCGCAACCCCAAAGAAGCCTGCTTCCGGATTGATCGCGTAGAGCTTGCCATCTTTGCCCAGTTTGATCCACGCGATATCGTCACCAACGGTGGTCACCTTCCAGCCTTCGAAGCTCTTGGGTGGGATCAGCATCGCAAAGTTCGTCTTGCCGCAAGCGGAGGGGAAAGCGGCGGCCACATAGGTCTTTTCACCTTCGGGCGACTGCACTCCCATGATCAGCATGTGTTCGGCAAGCCAACCCTCGTCACGGGCGAGGACAGAGGCGATACGCAGGGCGAAGCACTTTTTGCCTAAGAGGGCGTTGCCCCCGTAACCGCTGCCGTATGACCAGATCGAACGCTCCTCCGGGAAGTGGACGATATATTTGTCCTTGGCGTCCTTCTGGCATGGCCACGCCACATCGGCCTGACCGGGGGCAAGGGGCGCACCTACGGAGTGAACGCAGGGCACAAACTGCCCATCCGCGCCAAGGATGTCATAAACTTTGGGGGTCATCCGGGTCATGATCTTCATGTTCACGACCACATAAGCGGAGTCCGTCAGTTCAATACCACAGTAGGAGATCGAACCACCCAAGGGCCCCATGCTGAAGGGAATTACGTACATGGTACGCCCCTTCATGCAACCATTAAAGAGGTGATTCAGGGTCTTGTGCATTTCACGCGGGTTGACCCAGTTATTGGTTGGGCCTGCATCCGAACGGTTCAGGCTGCAAATGAAGGTGCGGTCTTCGACTCGGGCCACATCACCGGGATCGGAGCGGGCGAGGAAACTGTTGGGGCGCTTTTCTGGGTTAAGACGGACGAAAGTCCCCTTTTCCACCAGAAGCTCACACATGCGGTCGTACTCTTCCTGAGTACCGTCGCAGAAGTAAACGCTGTCAGGTTCGCACAGCGCAACCATTTCTGAAATCCAAGCTTTTACCTTTGGATGCCGGATGTATGCCGGGAAGTTCATGTTTGTTTCTCTCCTATATCTAATCCGAGAAAAAGCGTAACACAGGTCTGTTTTTTTAGTCAGGGACGTTTGACACTGAGATCATGTGACTTTAATCGTGAATTTTATCACGAACGCGAGGAGTACAAAGAATAAACGAATTGAGAAATCAATCACAATGTTCGGTTGATGAAACCACCCCAAAAAACGTAGGCAATAGCGACGATCTACCTCAACAACTGCCGATGGATTGGGTGGTGGGGTGCGATGATGGTCTCAACTATAGCGCAGCAGCAGGGAAATTGCCAGTGCTCCAAGAGATTTTTGCCACCTCACTGAACGGCAGGGTTAACTATTGAACTTGCTCATTGAACACATGCGATGTATAATGAACACAACCATCTGAGAAGGACCGCATCCTCCCTATTGGCCTACGGAGAGGTGTGCTGAACTTCTCCCATGACAAGCACCCACTTGTGAATCAGGAGACAACACATCATGGCAAACGAATCCGTCTTTAAGCGTTACGAGGGCAACCCCATCGTGACCGCCAAAGCCGTACCCCGCGCAAACAGCATTCACAACAGCGCCATTGTGAAGTTTGGTGACGGTTACGCGGGCATTTTCCGGGTTGACGAGGTGAACTTTCACTATGTGCTGCATGTGGGCTGGAGCCGGGATGGAATCCATTGGCAGATCGACCCGAATCCGATCCAGATGGCGAGTGATGATCCGGAAATTGCGGTCAGCCCGACCAGCTATGATCCCCGCGTGACCTGCATCGACGGCACCTATTATGTGACGTGGTGCAATGCCACCGCGCAAGGGCCGCAGATCGGATTGGCCGTCACCCAAGACTTTAAGCGCTTTAAGCAGATGGAGAACCCGCTGCCCACGGCGAACCGCAACTGCGTGATCTTCCCGCGCAAGATCAACGGCAAGTTTGCCATTTACCACCGTCCCAGTGACCGGGGGCACACGCCCTTTGGCGATATTTTTTATGCGACCAGCCCTGATCTGATTCATTGGGGGTGTCATCGTTTTGTTTTTGGGCCACAGGGCGGCTGGCAGTCTACCAAAGTAGGGCCGGGGCCTGCACCCATCGAAACCCCTGAAGGCTGGCTGCTGATCTATCATGGGGTGTGGACAAGCTGCAACGGTTATCTGTATTATGCAGGGGGCGCACTGCTCGACCTCGAAAAACCGTGGAAAGTTATCGCCCGCACACAGGACTACCTGCTTGGGCCTACAGAGCCTTATGAGCGGGTGGGGGACGTACCTAATGTGGTTTTCCCCAGTTCAGCAGTGGTAGAAGGCGACAATTTGCGTCTGTACTATGGCTGTGCTGATACCTGTATTGGGATGGCCGAAGCCAAGGTCTCAGAGATTGTCGATTTTGTGAAGACCCATAGTTTTTAAGGGATAGGCATTAAACACTTGCCCTCATCCCTCTAACCCATGATCGCTTCGCGGTTCCCACCCATGTGCGGGAGATGAGGTTTAGAGGGGTGCCCCCTCACACAACCCCACGGATTTAACCCCGTCTCAGAGTCTCAAAATCCTCTCTCCTACACGTGCAGGAGAGAGGATTGAGGTTCTCACCCTAAAAGTCTTTAGGGGTAGCACTCGTCGGTTCTATGGGCGAAGACTCCGCTGGCGGGTTGATCGTCCGCGCCAGACCGGGCAAAGCGGTCAGGTTGAAGCGCAGCACCCGCGCTCCAGCCGCATCCACCAGATAGAGCTTACCGTCAGGGGTGATGGTCAGCCCCCCTAAGGCCCCGAACTCACTGCCCGTTTCAAAGGGCGCAACGCCCAACCGTCCAAAGGTCAATACAGGATTGCCAAGGGTATCGTAGACCAGCACCCGCCCCGCGTCCGGATCAGTGACCATCAGGTACATCCCCGTATCATCGAGGGTGATATAGGGCCGATTGCCAGAGTCGCTGGTGGGGGTGGTCGCATACCAGCCCTGAATCGTCCACGAACGAAGGTGCATCCCACCAAGGGTGAACACATCGATCCGTTTGTTCCATGTGTTGGCCACAAACAACTCCTCGGTACGGTTGTTGATGGTCAAGCCCACCGGCTCGTACATCTGCCCCGCTTGGGTGCCTTCGTTGCCAATATCGTACTGGAACTGACCATCGGTGGTATAGACGCGAACGCGCTTGTTGCCCGTATCGGCCACGTATACCCGGCCCTTATCATCGACCGCAATATCACGGGGCCCGTAGAAGCTATCTGGAACGGTGGCGCTGGTAGGCACGCCCGGATCAACCCGCCCAAAGGTGCCCCATGTGCGGATCGGCTCACCGGTGGAGGAGAACACCTGCACCCGATGATTCCATGTATCGGCGACGTACACCAACCCTTCTTTGTCGATGGCAATTCCCCATGGTTCGCGGAAAGTGCCAATTGCAGGCAGGGGGCTGGCGTCGGTAGTGATGCTCACACTGCCAAAGGTGCGCTGTACGACCCCAAACTGATTAAAGACCACAACACGGGCGTTCTGGCTGTCCATGACGTAGATATCACCATTGGGGCCCGCAGCCACATCGCGGGGGTTGAGCATGGCATAGTCACTGTTGCGCAGGATCATCTCGGCAGAACAGGTATCGCAGCGTTTCTGCGCAAAGGGATCTTCAGGCAGCCCGGCGACCTTGGCAGAGCCAACCCCAAAATCCCACACCTGTGCGGCGACATCTTTACGCACATAAAAGACCATACGATCTGCAACGGGCCACTTATCGACTGTGAACTTGGTGTTCTGATCTCCGGTCAGACGGGCGTTGGCAGTGGTATAGCGGGTATAATCCCGGTTTAACCAGATTTCCCAGAGTGCCTGACGCATTTCAGGGTCACCAAGATTGGTATCCACCCGCGCCAGATTGAGGTTGAAGTAGTCCTGCATGGGCCACCACAGACGCAGGAACTCATACTTAAAGAACTTATCTCCCAGTTGGCTTTCGATCTTACGGGCATTGGCGTCACCCAGAACCAAAGCGGTGTATTCCTCTAAGCCTGTGACCCCGTTGGCTTCGCCGATGTAGCGCGCCCCCGGATAGTTGCGGAAGTACCACGAACCGGGCCACGAGACCAGATTATCATAAGCAACCTTGATATTCATGCCGTCGGTGGTGCGTCGGCTGATCTCATCAAGGTAATCCATAACCCATTTGTTGGAGGGCGCAGAATGGGCATAAACCAAAAACTCGGTGGGATAGTCGTAGTTGATGTAGGCAGCCCGCCACGCAGCCCGCGCCGTCAGCACCGCAAGCAGGGTGAACACACCCAGCGCCCCCACTCGAAGCACCTGAGGTGTACCCGAAACCCGCCACACCCGCCAGATGGCGTAACCCACTAGCCCTGTGAGCAGCACCGCCCCGATCCATGTGAGGGTGCTCATCTGATCCAGTCGGAGCAGTCCCCCAAGACCTTCTGGGCTGACCACAAAAGGTGCTACGCTGTTGATCGCACCCACCACAAACACAGGTATCAGGAGGATCAGCGTCCATGTTTGTTTAAAGAAGGTCTCCCAGTTGACCTTTTCGAGTAGGGTGCCCACATACCAACCAGTGAGCAAACACATAGGCAGGGTGATATGGGTGGTAAGCCACGGCATTTTCTCGCCCGAAAGGGTGAGGGCCATCAGGATCAGCACCGACCAGTAACCCACAAAGGTGATAAAGTGCGGGCGTTCGACGATCTCCACATCGGGGATGTTCACCACCGTCCCGATAGTACCTGCACCCTCAAAGGCTCTCCGCTTGCGTTTTTCGGGTTCAAGCCCTAGATTGAAGTCACCATAGTCCGGTGGTATCTCCGGTGCCAAAGCATCAAGGTCTACGACCGCATCCTCATCAGGCAGGGTCGCGGGGGTAGGCGGCACTTTTGCCTTGTCATCGCTCTCCGCCATCGAAGCCAGCGGTTCATCCTTTGAGACTGATTCCGCCGCCAGCACTTGCTCGGCATCAGCCGCAGCCTGAAAGCGTTGAGCGCGGAACTTCCAGAAGCTGGCCAGCCCTGCGATCCCGGCCAGCGCCGAACCGATCACAGGCAGGAACTCATATATGGGCAGTTGAATGAGCATGTAGTAGTACTGGGGTTGACTGCCGCGTCGAACCCCCTGCTGGGCAAGCCAATATCCAAGCGACCCCACCACCCCTGTGGCCACCCCGGTAGGGTTGGTGAAGATGGTGGTGTAAAAGAAGGCAAACAACGCATAAAAGGTTGCGGTAGAGATCGCCCAGATGGTGGGACGCCACGCCAATCCCGCCGCAATCGACACCAGTGCAAAGGGCAGCACCCCCGCAATACAAGCGCTGATCAGGTTGGGATCGGTGTAACTGCTGTCAAGAGCGTAACCCGCGAGGAAAATAGGCAGCGCCGCCGACCATGGCAGAATCAGTGATCCCATCAGGATCACGATGTCAAACATAGGGTAACGGCGCATTTCCTGCCAAAAGGTGGTGCGCAGGCGCAGTGCAGCGATCCCGGCCACCGCCAGAATGCCTACCACCCAAGAGCCATAAATCCACTTGTTGTCGATGGTAGTAGCTGTGCGTACCTCTGAACTGACATTGGGCACAAGGCGGCTTCGTTCCTCCACAAAAATCAGAAGTAAACACACCACCACCGCAATCAGGGCGATCCACAAGACATCGGCCCACGGCAGGCGCGGCATTCGGAAGAAGCGCAGCGCGGCTGTGCCTAACACCGCCAAGGTTAGGCTGAGGACGAGGGCGCTGATCCACAAAATGAGGCGGAAGATCTGCGCGTTGGGGTCCATCTCCAGCGGTATGGGCAGGGCTGGATTGTTGTTGTACTCCGCCCACAGTTCACCAGAGCGTCGAATCCCTTCCGGGGTGATGATGCTCAGGAAGTTGGTCAGGACAAGCGCCGCGACCACCCCTACCAGCAGCCCCACCAGCCCGATCCGCAGCAGGGAGTCGCCCCGGATGCCTACACTATGAAGCAGCCCCGGCAGGGGGCGACGAAGTACCACCTCAAAGGCCACCACATACACCAAAGCCGCCGCCCCACACAAAACCAAGGCCATCGGCACCCCTAAAAGGATGGTGCTGATAAAGAGTAAGGTCTCGCGCTGAATTTGCCCATCCCCAATGGTGATGAAATCCGGCAGACGATCACGCAGTCCCAGCGCGTTCAGAATCAGGGTCGCGGCAATCCCCATAAGGGGCACCAATGCCGTGCCCAAGACCGTCCAACCGACGATCTTACTGACCTGCCCCCGGAGCCAGCCCTGAATCATCTGAAACAGGACGATCAGCCCCGCAAATAAGGCGAAGATCAAGACATACATAAACGCTGTTTCTTTGGAGGCAAGGTTGAGCAGCATCGCCCCCGAAAACAAGATCAAAAACCGGGGTTGTTTGGGGCGTGCCCCATCCACATAGGCAAACATCGCATACACCATCAGGATCGTAAAGAAGATCGCGGGGGTGTCCTCACGGATGTAACGATGGTGATAAAGCAGCATGGGGCTGATCAGGATTAGGACTGAGGCCACGAGGGCCCCAAACTTACCCAACCAGCGCTCAAAGAGCAGTTTGGGCATCAAAACCATGATGATCCCCAACACTGCCGGATAAATGCGGGCGCTGAAGTCACTGTCACCAAACATAAAGTAGGACAGCGCGGTCATGTGGAACAAAACGGGGCCGTGCATCAGGGGGGTATGCTGAAAAATCCCCCGGGTGTACAGTTCATGGCTGTATTTGGTGTGCAGGCTCTCGTCATGGCTCATCACCCGGTCACCCAGATTGGTGAAGCGGGTGAAAATGGCAATCACCAAAATGATCGCGTACAGGGCAACTTCCCAATTGATGGTATAGACCCGTGCCAGTGCCTTATCCAAAGGACTGGAACCATCTTTTTGGGGTGGAGTCACGCCAGCGGGAACTTGATCCAAGGTGGTCATAAGCGTTCTCTACTCTCAGGATTTGTCTAAAGGGTGCTGATTCCGATGATTCCTTACCGTGATCGGGCGTCCCTTAACGGGGCGCGTCGGGGACGGGCGAAAGCATAAGCGGGATGCTTGTTGATAAGACGTCAGGGTGCATTTCCGCGGATTGACTGGCAACCGGGCGCACGTCCTCTGCTGCGGCAACCAAGGTGGGCGCTGTGGGCGGCTCTGTGACCACTGGCGTCCATGTGGCTTGTATCTCCGCCGGGATGGGTGGCAGGGGCGCAGCGCCGGCATAGGTTGCGCCGCCGATCAGGGCGGAGGTGAGCAGGGCAAAGGTGAGCATCACGGCCAAACCCATGCCCAATGAAGGCAGCCAGTGAAAGGACAGGTGTGGGCGATTCAAACGCACCTGCCCCATAACGGCCCCATAACCTCTGGCCAGCACTGCCCGATCCGGCATCCCCAAGGTTCTCATCTCCCGCCGGATGCGCCCCACTGTCTCTTGATCCCGCAGCCATGCCGCACGGCACTGCTCACATCGACTGAGGTGATGGGTCACCCGCCGCCGCCGTGAGGGAGAAAGCTGATCATGGGCATAAGCGCTCAGCAGGTGTTTAACGTGCCGATTCATGATGACTCCGCTTGTGCTTTGGTCTTGTTTTTGGAGCTGCGTCTTTTGCTGGGCAGCGAGCGCACATAACGCACACTCTTGCCCACCCACACAGATAACTGCGCCGGATCATTCAACGCCGTCTCCGGAAGTTCAATGTACAACCGCGCCCCTTCTGAGGCACGCCCTCCACTGGCGATCAGGGCTTGACCCTCGTCCTCGCTCAGTTTGAGGGCCACACTGCCACGCCCAAACCACGCGGCGAAGATGCGCCCATCCACATAAAAACCTGCGCCCCCAAACATGAGCCGCACCTCAAGAGCTGCGGGGAACTGAAGTTCGGCCAGTGCAGCGGTGAGCGCATATTCCCAACGGCGGATGTGTTCTGGTACGGTCATTAACCACCCTCTCCGGTCTAGGTCGAAAACTCACGCAGGAAGGCCGCATCGGCCTCAGTGAGCATCGTGCGTAGGGATTCATGGGCCAGCCGCACTCGGCTCTCTGCGGTTTTTTGAGGACAGCCCAGAATCTCGGACATCTCTCGATAGGTCAGGTCTTGCCCGTAACGCAGGGCCAGCGCCTCGCGCAGTCGAGGCGAGAGCTGGGACAGAGCGTGATCGAGGGTCTCGCGGGCGTTCTGCCACTCGTAGTCGATCTCCGGCTCTTGTTCATCCATCGGCTCGATGCCCAGATCAAGCAGATGGCTCAGGCGCACGGTGGGCAGCCATTTGCGCCGTCGGGCATTACGGCAGCGGCTCACGGTGATGTGATAGAGCCATGTGCGAAAACCCGCTCGCGACGGATCGTACTGATGCAGGGACTTAAAGGCATAAACCAAGGCTTCCTGCATCACATCCTCCGCGTCTTGCTGATGCAGCAGGATGCTGTAAGCAAGCCGATAGACGCCAGACGCGCACATCTCATAAAGTGCGGCATAAGCAGTCTCATCCCCTGCTATACAGCGCGGGATCAGCTCTCGAATTTCGTTTTCGTCGTAGATTTTTTTTGCTGCCAATAGACTGTTCCCCGGTTACGCTACAAATATACACGCCCCTATAGAAATTTCCTTAAAAAACCCTAAAAGAGATCACCTTGGGCCGTGAATGGATTGCGAGGGAGCACCGTCCATAAAAATGTGCAGATTCCGCGTAAAGTGTATTATTTTTGCTAAGACTGGACTCATCCTCCCATGCCGAAATTGGAGAGGTGATCCATGTTGCAAGGGAATCGATCCCCATACATCACTTTGAGGGCAATGATTTACGCTTTTTGGTTCAAGCGGCAGTGCATTCTCACCTCTTATCCGCCTTTACTTCCAGTCCTGAATTCACCTAGGAGGAGAAAAGTGTGGATATCTATGCGAGACAGGCACCGACACTGAGAGGTACACTTAACGCCTATCATCAATTACACAAGGGATCTCCTCTAGGATGTTATCACAGCCATTCAAATTTCCCGTGCGGACAGGGTTGATCAGTATCTTTTTGATCCCAGTGTTAATCTACATTCTAGCAGCAGCAAATGTTCGTTTGGATATGGATGACTTCTGCAATATAAACATCGTGGGGCGTATGGGGGGCGTTGTTTCCTTGCATTATTGGTACTATGGCTGGTCGGGACGATTCACGTCACTTATCCTCATGATCATTAGTTTTCAGGGTGGACTCGTTGTTGTCCAACTTGTGATCGCGCTCATGCTGGGTCTCTGGTGGATTGCCTTGATGGGGAGCATCCAGCGAGTCTTCGAAATCCTTCGATTGCCATTGCCTTTTATGCTGTCCTGCGTATTTTCCAGTTTGATAGTTCTTGGAGTCTTAGAGACTGGTCCAGTCGTCTTTTTGTCAGTCTACTGGCCCACTTCGGCCTTTGTGTACTTGCTGCCTATCGTCTTGCTTTGTGTTTTGGCGTGGGTTATTGTTCAAAGGAGACTCAACAATGCCCTTTCCATCGTCCTCGTATTAGTTGTCTGTTTCTTGGGAGCAGGATGCCTCGAATTGTATGCAACGATGATGATCGTGGGTTTAGTAATTGCGGTGGCTGTGTCACGAAAACGGTCTGTGATTAAGAATCGGTTGCTGGCGGGAGTGGTAGGTGCTATTTTAGGGTTAGGGCTGAACCTCATTGCGCCCGGTAACTATGTGCGTATGTCCCATTTTGAACGACCTGAGATTACCCAGATACTCACGGAGATTATCACAACATTGGGGATACCTATCATTGAGGCATTTGCGTTTTCCCCATTGACTGTGCTCAGTTTGTTCTTGTTTGCTGGTTTCATAGCCTACAACTTCGACAAGAATCGCAACAACAGTCTGAAACAAATGATTATAGGAATCCCTTTCACTGTGTTTGCATCAACTGCGGCTTACTTTGGTCCCGGTATTTACATTGCTGGAATGGGACTGCCCAGTCGTGCTTGGATCATACCTGAGTTCATTGTGATGTGTGGGGTGGCTGCATGGGGGTATGTTGTGGGGTTAGTTGTTCGACCCGTTCACTTACGCTCCAAGCTCACATCGCCTATGGTGCTTGTCTTAGTCGCTGTTGTAGGGAGTGCCGTTATTTTTTCAATGAGTAGAGCCAGTGCCGTAGCATCAAGGTTGAGTACTTACGCAGCTCAATGGGATAGGCGCGACCTCATTCTGCGCGAGATGGCAGGCACTTCAGAACCAGTCATTGTTGTGCCCGAGATCGATAATTTTGGAATGGATGGTGTTAGCACGGATGAAGATTTCTGGGCGAATCAATGCCTAGCCCAATACTACCAAGTTCCCGCAGTAAAACGTGCTCCATAAAATTGGCAGTGGCACACTTGTCCTCTCCCCTCCGTGTAACAGCTCTGGGGAGAGGCAAGTGGCGCAAGGCGTTGTAGAAATGCGTTAACTAACGCTTCTCACCAGTTCCAATACCCCATCTTTCCCCCTCAATTTCAGACGCTGCTCCCCCACCTGCCCCACGATGAGGGACTCGTCACACCCGTAACCGCTCAGACTGACCTCTGCCCAGAACTCTGACCGCTCCGTTCTGAGGGTGAGTTTGCTGCCCTCAACGATCACCTCGATCACTTCAGAAGTCAGGTAATGGATCACGATTCCCGGTCGGATGTGCCATTCCTGCGGCAGGATGACTCCAGTCCGGGCCCGAAGGCGCAGCTTGTGTCCCCCAAAGAGGCGAACGCCCGCGCTGGTAAGGGTTGTTTCGAGGGGATCATCCTGATAGTTGTTGATGAACACGAAGTTTCCTTGTTCGCCCTCGGAAAGGCGCACATCAGCCCAATCGCTGAGGGTGAACAGAGGTGGGCAGCCCATCCGATCTGCCATCTGGCGCAGAATGTCGAGGTCATCGGGGGTATTGGCCGCCAGCGCCGCACCCAAGACCATCACCTTCCCTGCACCCACCGTTTTGATAAAACCCACCGACTGTCCAGTGCTTGAAGTGGCAAAAACCTCATCAAAGTCCCCGGTATAGGTCTCCACAAAGGAGACGGGAACATCTCGGTAGTCAAAAGCTTGGAGGGTGGCGGGTGTAAAGGGTGGATCGCTGTGGACAGCCTGAATGCCCAGAGCCTCCCGCAAGATCGTGCAGGGGGTGTGCCCAAAGGTTTCCTCACACAAGCGCCCGACCAGAACCAACTTCCCCCCCCGCCGGAGGTAATCCACCAGTTTTTGCTGCACGTTCGGATCGCACTGCTTGTCCATCATCACCCAGAGCAGGGGCGTTTGTTTCGGCTCCAACACAGCCCGCCCCAATTCAAGCGCCTCAAAGGGACGGTGGGTGAGGGCCAACCCCCGCGCCAGAAAGTCAAACAGGATCACATCCCGCTGATGGGTCAGGATGTCGGCGGCGGGCCGCGAGAAGCTGTTGTTCACTTCGGTCATGAAGTGATCGATCACAAAGCCGATGGTGGTCACTGTTTTGGGCTGTGATCGCACCAGATCAGCCCCGTAGGTGTTCAGCACCCGCGAGAGTTTGGGGTAGCGGTAGTAATGGCTGCGCAAGGTGCCATCTTTACGCACCGGATGCCCCCAATCGTGGCGCTTCACTGGGCTGAGGATGGGATCATTCTCACCATCAAAAAAGAGGTAGTGGTTGATAGCCCGCATCCCGCAGGAAATACACAGGCGGCTGTGCAGATCGTAGAGTGAGCTTTGGGCCCCGCTGAAGTCCTGATTACCGCCCGCCTGAAACTCAATCGAAAAGAGTGCCTGCTGCCGGTTTTGTAAGGCTTTGGTCATCTCATTCACCAGCAGCAGTTGATGGAAGTTGCCTTCGCCGATGAAGATCGGATACACATCGGTGGCGCCGATCATGCCCTCCAAGGCCATCACCTCCACCAACTGCGAAAGCCCGATAGGGAAGGTTTTGCCGCCGTTGCCAAAACCGTGAATATTGACCACGGGTGGGGTCTCCATACCGTGCGCTTTGGCCCGTGTCCAGAGGTGTTCAGCGTATTCCCGCAGGTAGGCCCGATAAAAACGGCGGTAATCCTCGACCACAAGGGCCGCATGAGGGGCTTGGGGTTGGTTGATCTGCTCCCGCAGAAATTCGCTCAGGTTAGGGGCGGGATAGTGTTGGGCAAGATTCTCCCCGTAAAACGCCCGCAGAAACTCCCCAAACCGGGTGAGGGTATCCGGGTTGATGTCGATCAGATTCCGAACCCATTGGATCATGCCCATCTCATTATCCAGTTGGGTGAGGAGGATTTTGCCCCCTCGTGAAATTTGACGGGGGGCGAGGACTTCAAACACTGCTTGATACCAGCCCTCAACGCACTTCAAGAAATCAGGATGCAGATAGCTGACCACATTCTGAGCCTTCCCATCCTGCCCGATGAATGCGGCTTGAGGAAACTGGCTGAATACCCACGGAGGAACGCCTTCGTTGATGGTCTCAGCCATGATATAGGGGCCGGGACGGGCGATGATCCACAGCCCCATCTCCGCGGCCATGTCCAAAAAGCCCGACAAGCTGCGCATGGGGTGGGTATGCCCATCCAGATCGGAGACTCCCGGTTCGGGTTGATGCCACAACCACGGGATGTATGCGGCCACCGCGTTGAATCCGGCGGTGCGCAGCAGCCCAAGACGGTGGGCCCACTGGTCGGCGGGGGTGCGAAAGTAGTGAAACTCCCCCGCCTGAATCAAGAGCGGGGTGTCGTTCAGCCAAAACAGACCCTCTTTTACCTCAAATCTATCCATTTTGTACTCTCTTTTCAACGCTTTTTATGGGTTGCCCACAGGGTGCTTTATGTTTGTGCGCATAAACTGCACATCCTGAGGAAACTCGATCAGAATTTGTCAGATTATCTCCAACCCATCCCGCTCCGGCAGTTTCGGGAAAGGTGCCGTGGGCAGGGTTTGGTACCAGTACGCTACCGAGGCAATATCATCCTGCAAGGGCAGATAACGTCCTCCAGAGCGCCACCCCAAGGCCTGAATCGTGACCCGGAGGTTTTGCTGGAAACGGATGGGATCGGTGATGTGCCATCGGTACATACCAAATCGGGTTTGGGACTTGAAGTTGCCGTCTGGACGGATGATCTGGTGAAAGCCTGCGTAAGGCGTGGTGTAGTCTTGGTAACCCCGTTTGATCGGGTGTTCAAACCCATAGGAGCCGCAAAAGTAATCTTCTGTGCCTGTGCCGCAAATGGTCGGATATTGGTCGCCGTCTAGGTAAAACTTGATCTCACCCTCACCCCACCACCCTGCATTGTTGCTGCCCCATGCCATATAGGTGCCCACGTATTGCCCTTGCCCACGCACACCGTCAAGGATCGTGTACACATCCTTATAGGGCAGGGGATTTACCCGGCGGAACTGGGCATGGAAATAGCCCACATCTTCTGGCACCTCGGTAAGGGTATAGTTGATCTGATAATACAGCACCATATCCTCAGCAGCGAGATTGGTCATGGTGATCCGGCAGCGTTTTCGGAAGGGCATTTCCCAGTAACAGTTGAATGCGCTGCCGGGGTTGACGCACACTGCCAGTGAGGTAAGCTGCGCGAATTCGCCCCACCCACTGGCGAAAAAGTCCCCTACGGGGCACTCCACTGAGGGCACTTCTTGATCATCCCAGTAGATTCGGAGGATGCTGAAGCGCCACGTTCCGGTAGGGGTCATCCACATCTGCTGGATAGCGCCCGGCCCGGTGATGTTTGCCAGTTCAAAGGTAGAGCCTGCTTTGATCTTGATGCAAGGGGAGAACTTCCAGCCAGTGCCAAGGTCCCGTGCAGCGAGGGCCCCTTCACCTTCGGCAGCCATCCCCCCTTTACCCTTTTCGCCCGTGAAGTTTTCAGGGCTGACAGAGCGCGTCTGGGCATTGGACAGCCGCGCCAGATTACCCAGATTCATGCCCAGTCCGTTGAAAGATGTCATCTAAGTCTCCTTGTGATCATCAGCCATTTTCCCTTTGCGGCCCATCCTGTGGGGAGGATCCCTTCAGCGCGGACCCTATTCATCACGTTTGCCGCTGCGTTTTTTGAATCCCAGCGTCATCAGGGCCTTCTGGATCGTGGGGCTGTTGGTATAGGTATCCCAGATCAGCCCGCTGAGACTGTTCTCAATCATGAGCAGTGAACAGCCTTTGTCGATTCCGTAAAGCGCGCTGCTGTACCAAGGAGGTTCCACAGCGAGATTGTAGGCGTCAAAAAAGCCGTACTTGCCCCACGTCTGGGGATGCTCACGGTATAGATAGGCGATCATCGCGGATGTCTCATCTGGGATGAAAGGGAGACAGGAAAGGGCACTATAGATCGACACAGTACCCGTGTGATAAGGTGGATGCAGCGAAGGGGGGCTGCCCGCCACTTCGTAACCCCGAGGGTGGTCTCCAGCGCTGAGGCCCCAACTCTCGGCGTGATAAGTCTTAAAGGACTGCGCCTGTTCGATGCAAAAGGCGCGGTTGGCAAGGGCTGCCAACCGGGTATTGTTGAACCAGTCGATCCCGTCGGGATCAAGGTATTTGGCGGTGTCGAGCCACGCTTCACTAAATTGATAGGCGAACAAGTTACCGCCGGGGTTGATGATGATCGGCTGCCCCTCAAAGTACCCTGTATCACGCCGAAAGCCTTGATAAAGCCGGCGCGCCACCGAGGGATCAAGGTGTTCGGCAGCCTGCAAGTACATCATCTTTTGTTCGGCGGCCATATCCCACTGCCCGATGAATCCCGGCTCACTCTCCACATAGTCCCCGCCTTTATCGGGGTTGTAGGCCATCCGAAAGCGGGTCTGATCTTCGTTCTCAAAAACCAACCACGCCCAGTCAACCCGTTCAAGCAGTGTTTGGGCCATTTCGCGCACTTGATCATCTTGAAAATAGGCGGCGGCGGTGATGACTCCGTTCAGACACAAGGACGTATCGATGGTTGAATACTCACACTTGCGCCAACGCTGAGCGCTTTTCATGTCTAGGTAGTGGGCAAAAAAGCCTCGATGATGGCTGGCACGATGCAGCAACGTGTGCAGGGTTCCGCGGGTGATCTCCAGCGCTCGGGACTTGGGCAGCAGACCGCGCTCACTGGCGATCACCCATGCGCTCAGGCTGAACCCCACGGAGGCAATCGAAGCGATCTGGGGTTTTTTGGTGGCGTCCACCGTCAGCCCAAACCCCGGGCTGTGTGGGTCGAGGTTGGTGAAGTCCAGAAAAAAATCAATTGAACCTTGCAGTTCACGATGAAGAAGCGAACGTAATTCCATAGCTGTGATTCCAGTGTCTCTCCAAAAAATCTGATCCTAGCCCTGCAACGTTGATGATTGACGGGCGATAAAACGGGTGGGAATACGATGGGGCTGAAAGGGTATTCCCTGATCGAGGAAGTGGATCAACTGACGAACCGCAGCCGCACCCCACTCAAAACGCGATCCATTGAGGGTGGAGAGTGGGGGTTGGGTGCGCCGCGAGAGGGGAATATCGTCAAAGCCCACAAGGGCAATATCATCAGGCGCACGGAGTCCTCGTTCGCCCATCGCCCGCAAAAAACCGATGGCCATCTGGTCATTGGCGCAAAAGACCCCATCAGGCACATCACCCACCTTGAAGATCGCCTGCGCCACTTCATAACCGGAGATTTCGGTAAAATTGCCTTGAAACACAGGCACCTGTAAGTGATGCTTATGGGCCTCCCCAAGAAAGGTATCCATACGCTCAGCATTATCAAAGGAATCGGTGGCTCCGGCCACAAAAGCCAACTTCCGTAAACCCTGCTGATAAAGATGTTGGAAGGCCTGCCGAACCCCCTGAGGGTTATCCAGCAGCAGGGGTACGATAAAATCACTGTGCAGAGGGCGGTCTAAGACCACGATGGGAAAGCGGCTGGCCGCCAGTTTGAGCAGGGTCTCGTTGGGAATTTTAGAGTCAAACACAATGGCCCCATCTACCTGTCGATAGAGAAGCATCCGCCGGGGGGAACGGCTTTCCGGGCAAACCAACAACTCATAGTCGGTCTCTAAAATCGAGTTGTGAATCCCCTCCAAAATCTCCTCATAAAAGGAACCGCCAAAACGGGAGATAAAAACCCCGATGGTATGAGACTTACGCTTTTTGAGGTTCCGAGCGAAGGCGTTGGGGTGATAATTTAGTTCTGTGGCGGCCTCCATCACCCGCTGGCGGGTCGCATCGCTGATCGCTCCCTTTTGATTGAGGACATATGAGGCCGTGGTCACACTCACCCCGGCCCGCTTGGCAACATCTCGAATGGTAGTCATCCCACGTCTCTGTTTTGTGTTGGGTTATCGTTTCCATGTGATACTGTCCCCTCAGCCCATACACGGGGGGGAAGGGGAGAATCAGATTCTTGAGGGGTTTACCCCTCAAGCGCCCCAGTCTAGGCGGACGCCCCTAGGGCGATTGCAGGAATTTTGCCTGTCCGGGTGCGGACGCGCCGAGGCGCGTCCCTACACCAGAGCGCTTTCGTAGGGACGCCGTGAACGGAGTCCGGCTGCCAGCACCAGCTTTTTGTGCAACCGTCTAGGGGTAGGGGATTCCCCCTCGAACTGGCCCTTTTTGTTAAGAACCTACCTTTGTTCGTCATCCCCCTGCCCTCCCATTTCAGGGGAGGAAGAGGGATGATTTCATGGAGGACGTCCCCCATAACCCCAGTTTGAGTCGTCCCCTCAACCCTTTACCTGAGTGCGGGCACGGGTTAGGCGGAGGTATGCAAGTGCCCAACGCCCAACTTGAAGTGCAAGAATCCCTCATCATCAGGTTCTGGGGGTTCTTGGATAAACCCTGCTTTCTGCAAACACCGCAGACTGGCAAGATTATCTGGCTCTACCGTCGCCTTGAGCAGGTTGAGATGTGTGGCTTCGGGCCGCTGAATCAACGCTTGCAGCAGTTTGTGACCGTACCCCTGACGGCGCACTGCTGGGTTAACCACAACCAGCACCCATGCCGTATGGTCGTCGGGGTTGGCTTCAAGACTTACCACCCCAACCGCAGCCGTTCCGTCGTAGACCATCCACACCTCATAACCGGGCGTGCTGCGGACGTAGTTGTACCACTGCGCAGTAGGCGGCTCAATCCGACGACTGAGTTCTGAATCGCTGAACCATGCCTGATATAGGCGCAGTTCTGACTCATCTAGAACCCGAAACGTAAACTCAGGCATTGGGTGATTCCTCCCACATGGCGCAGTTCATCCCATCTTCAGCAGTGAAAGGTATCCGCAGCACCACACTTCACTATTCGCCAGTCACGCCCGTCCTTTCAACCGATTCCACAAACCAGCGCTGCAAAACAAAGTACATCACCAGCAGGGGCAGGATGTTTAAAAAGGTGCCGCTCATCTTCACCGCTTCGTTCAGCCGATCAAAGACATTCACCACGCCGGGCGGGTAAAGGTTTTCGTAGGCCTGCACAAACTTGGAGAGCTGCATAGGTAGGGTGGTGGTGCCCCCTTCCAAAAAGATCACGGTGAGGAAGGTCTCGTTCCAATACCAGACCACCGAAAAAATGAACGAAACAATGTAGGCTGGAAGCGCCGCGGGCACGGCCACAGTGAAGAAGATACGCACATCCGAGGCACCATCAAGGCGCGCTGATTCTTCCAGCACCTTAGGCAGTGATAAAAAGTTTTGGTAAAAAATCAGGACAAAGATCGCGCTTCTGAAGCCCTGCCCCATCAGGGCTGGCAAGATGAGGGCCAGCGGGTTGCCCAACAGCCCCATGTCTCGATAGGTGAGCATTTGGGGGATGACGGTGTTCTGGGGCGGGATGATGAAAGTCGCCAGCAGCAGCAGCAGGACGATAGGTTTGCCCCAAAAACGATAACGCGCCAGCCCATAACCCACCAGTGAAGCCACAAACGTTTGAAGCAGCGACGGGATCACGCTGATCAGGGCCGACGCCAGCAGGGTATTCATGTAGTTCAGCACCCGGAAGGCTTTCACATAGTTGCCGGGGTAGAACTCGGTGGGAACCCACTGCACCATTGGGTTGAGCAGATCGTTGGGGCTTTTGATGCTGGTCACAAACATGAACAACAGCGGGTGCAAATACACAAACCCGATGGCGATCAACAGGGCGTACAGAACGAAGTTAAAGATCGCCCCGTGTCGGGCACGGCTGCCAAAAAGAAACCCGCGCAGACGCTCCACAGTGGGATGCCGGAGGATTTGATTCACCTTGACCCCCTCCTCGCCCAATTCATCAGAAAGAAATAAACAAGCCCCAGCAGGACAACCATCACCCCAAAGTAAATGAAGGCCAGCGCACTGGCATAACCAATGCCCCCATGCACATCATACGTCCGGGCATAAATGTACTGGATGACCTTGTTCTCCGAAAAATGTGAGAGGGTGATGATGGTATAAATAGCATTGACCACCGTTGCAGTCGAGAGCGAGGGCAGGGTGACCTTCCAGAAGATCTCCCAGCCCGAAGCGCCGTCAATGGCGGCGGCCTCGTAGACACTCCGATCCACTTTCTGCAAACTGGCTAAGTAGATCAGGATTTGCACCCCCGAAAACCACAGGATCAGAATGAACGAGGTTAGCAAATACTCAACTGGGCTGCGCAGGGCCCGGGGGAGCTGCTCTAAGAACTCAATCACTGCCGGGATGTTGGCGATTCCCGGCGCAGAAGCCGCACCTTGCGCGGTCAGTTCTTTGATCACGGGGCCGCTGGTGATCACGATAGGCAAAAAAAAGATGGTGCGAAACAGCCCTTTGAATCTGAACTTCAGGTTCAGGAACATCGCAATCAACATCGCAAAAATCAACACGATGGGGACAGAAACCAAGGTTTCGATGGTGTAACCGACCAGCAGTTCCACAAAATTCGGATCCGTGAACAGGGCCCGGGTATAGTTGGCCCACTCCACAAAATCCAGATTAATGCTGGTGGCCGTCACCGTGACCTGATTCACGCTGTAACGAAAGGTCTCCACCAGCGGCAAAAAAGTGAACAGCGCGAAGCCCACAACCCAGATCAGGATAAAGCCATAACCATGCAGGGCTTCCCGGCTGCGGAGGCTGACCTCGCGGCGAAAGAGGCTGCGACTCATCATTGGCTGTCCTCCAGAAGTGAAGCGTTTTTGGCCTCGACGGTTTTCCCCTCATACACAAAGGGGTGGTCGGTATAGTTGACGATGATCTGTTTACCGCTGCTGTAAGTAGTGACAAAAACCCCATCGTTAAGCTGCTTACGGGCGATGATGGTCTGCCCCCGTACTGGGGACAGCAGATCGTTTAGCCACTGATAGGTGCGTTTGATCGGCCCGCCCCACTGGGTATAGGAGGAACTGTAAATCCACGCCGAAGCGGTGCTGAGCATGTTGGCGGTGGGTTCATGGGTCACAAAATACGAAGGGTAAATGCCATAATCGATATGGTGCAGCAGATCGTCCTGAATATTGGAGGAAAAGTTGAGGGCAGGGCCGTAGTAAGGCACATAGCCCGCCAACACCACCGGCAAAAAAGGAACGGATGCGGTGGTGTAGATATAACCGTTATCGCCCAAGGGTATGTCATAGTAGGCTTGCATCTGCCCCCAAAGGTAACTGTTGGGACGGTAAAAACCGAGGGGTAGGGGCGAATCGCTGAGCAGGGTTTGGTAGGCCTTGATGGTCTCCTCACGGTTGAGCAGATGCCCCTGTCGGAAGTCGCTGTAGAGGTTTGAGCCAATGCTGTCGAGAGCAAGCCCGACCGTGAGCTGCGCTGCAAGGTCCTTCACAAAGGTGGTGTAACGCCACTGAAGGGTCTCATAGGTGAAGTAGTTGTTGTAAAAGCGGTTATAGCCTTCAATGTTGACCCCGGTGATGGCCATGGCCAGATCATTACGGGGCGAGTAGCCCGATTCGCCCCACAGCGCCGCCTGTGGGTCGAGATAGAGCGCAAAGCGCCCCCCTTCAGCCTTAATCCTTTCGGACAGTGTGCGCAGTTCGTCCACACTGCCCAAGGCCGACTCCAGACTTAACCACGGAGAGGGCATACTCAACGCCCCCAAGGGCTGCCAACCAAAGTAGATCACCTGTGGGTTGGGGATTTGCAGGTCGGCCAAAATATCACCCATTTGGCGGATGGTGGTCATGGGCACAAAGCGATGCCAAAACATCACTTTTTCTTTATCGCCACCCAAAAATTCGAGGCGGATGCCGATGTTGGGGTTGGGATCGTCCTGTTTATGGAGCATCCCTCGTTCGACCAGATACTGCTGGTAGCTGCGGGCCATGCCCACATAATCGGCGGCTTCACCCGTGAGGAAGCGATAGTGAACGACCACATCATAAACGTTGGGGCGCCGCTGGATGGTGGTTACCCCCGCCCCGGATCGGTTTGTCGCTTGAAAGTAACTCTGGTTGTGAATAAAGGCATTGTAAAGGAAGTTAAAGTTGGTGATGATACCCGCTGGATGGGCCTGAAGCTCGGCATAGGCAGCGCCTTTTTCGACCACGGCGAGGAAGGCATTTTGACCCTCCTCATGCACCATCCCAAAGACGGGGAAGGTGACCGGGTACGGGGTATTCACCCGCGGGTCATAGGGCTGGGTCGCAATCATGCCCAGATCAGCGCCGTAGTAGCGCCCATAAAACATATTTTTGGCTTTGGTCGACTCCGCAAAGTGGATCAGACTGCCAGTGCCATCGGGTATGAACATATAACCGGGCACAGTGCCGCCTCGAGTCGCGCCCATGAAGGGGTACAGCAGAATCTGTCCCAGTCGAAACTGGGAGTTCTCCTCAGCAATAGAGGTGTAGGGCACTTCAACCCGCACCCCTTCAGCCTCCAACTGTAGGATCAGTTCCAGCGAGATGCCCACATCCGCAAAGGTCACATAAACCGAAACGCCCTGATCGATGGGTTTTACAACCACGATGGGGCTGGTATTGCTGAGGGAAATGCGCTTGCTGATCGCTTTTTCGTCCAGATACTCGATGCTGATGCCACTTTTGGCGAAGGCCTGCCATGAACGGTTGAGCCGATCCCCTTCGATCACTTCGTCGATGCCCGAATGCCACAGATAACCACTGCGTTTATCGAGCACCTTAAAGGCCAGCGTGGTCGAATCGAGGTGAAGCTGAAAGAGATCGTTCTCCGCTACCTGCTGGTAAGAAGCAGGGATTCCCTGCAAATTGGGGACGGCCCTGACTGTGCCCGCCGTAGCCATGCCGGCCGACAAGAGCAGGCATATCAGCAGGACAAGCACGCCTTTACGGATACGCCCCTGTTTTCCCATGAGGGCAGAAGTCATCTTAGCCACGTAGACCGACCTCCTGAATGATCGCCTGTATAAACTCAAATAACTGATTAAACAGTACATAAAGGATGTAGCCGGTCAGGAGGAACATCCCCATGGTAAAAAGGGTCGTCAGGATGTTCCGCACTGTTTCCGAAACGGTGTAATTGTGAATCTCCTTCACCATGATGATCAACATCAGGATCGTCCAGAACCACATCAATTGGGAGGCGAAGGTGACGATGAAGACCTCGTTGAGGGTCAGCAGGTTGGAGATCAGGGCGATGGGCAGGGCGAACAAAGCATAGGGAAAGAGACTGTAGGCGCTGCCAATGACCACATGGCGCAGGCGGCCTTCGCCGTCGCTAATGGTCGCCACCAGATAGTTGGCTGCATTCCAGATAATGATCATCAATAGGGTGGAAACAACCTCTGACTCCACCTGAATCTGCCAAGCAGTGGAGTAGGGGCTGAAGATGAACCCGGTCACATAGATGGTCACAACCCGCATGGCCAGCACCCAACCGTAGATCAGGAAGGCAAAGGTGAGGCTTCCCCGCAGGTTATGTTTGATGTAGTAAAAACTGTCGGCAGGCTGGCGGATGAAGCGGAACATAAAGGCAAAATCATCCACCAAGCGGATTTTCTGGGCGCTGCGGATCGCCTGTCGCACCGGGTCAAGCCAGTGTTGACGGCGCTCCAAACGATTAAAGACGCTCAGCCCGATCCACACCCCTAAAAAGAGCAGTAAGGCATCGGCCAGCGAACGCTGCAAGACGGCGTTGCGCAGTTCCCAAAAGGCCTCCGAATAACCATTGCGGTCTTCGGCATAACGGTAATTCTGAAGGGCGTTGGGGTAGTCCCCCTCTTTGTAGTAGGCGTCCGCGATGGCCTGATAGGACATAATGAACAGCCCGTTATAGTTCAGCACCTGTTCAAAGTAGGGCTTGGCTTCTTGGTAAAAGCCGTCCATGTAGAGCCGTACCCCATCGTGCACGATCTTGGCAAAGTCGGTAGCACGGAAGGTGATGATCGCGTTTTTGTCCTTATCCAGTACATACAGATCATCGCCCACCCGCTCGATGGCGGTGGGATTGCTCAACATGCCTAAACGCTGCTCACCGGTATCCTCTGCCCCAAAACGAAACAATAGGGTCCCGTTTAAAGTGTATTCGTAGATCAGCCCACGCCCATCAACGGCCAAGAGCAGCCCGTTATTGCTTGCCTGAATGTCCCGGAAGGTCTGAGAACCGATGTGATCCTTCATCAGGTTCTTGCCCGAAACCGTGAATTTGCGAATGCTCTTGAAAGGTTCTGTGCCGGCGGTGATGGTATACACTAACGATTGATAATCGATGGTCACATTGGAGGGGGAGGCGGCCTCATTCTTCACGAACTGATCAAGCTGCTCTTTGGTCAGGAAGAGCCGCTGCAAGACCATCTTAAGCGACATCTCCGCTGAGTTGGAACCAAAATAACCGATGAAGTTTCCATCGGTATTCATCATCACCAACCCGTCCACAGAGCCTTCACTCACAATGTACAGATTCTTACGCACATCCACTGCGATCTTGCGCGGCAGAAAGTCTCGATCCGCGCCAAAGAGCGGCTCCGAGGGGCGTCCAAATTCCTTGACCAAGCCCCCTTTTGAGTCGAGGATCACAATCGTGTTTTTGCCTGCATCGGCAATATAGAGTGTGCCGCTTGGGTCTACAAAAATGCCCGTAGGCGACTGCACCAGTCCCTTCCCTAGTTCCGCCACCACCTGAAGCTCAGTATCCAGTTTGAGGATGCGTCCGTTGCCGGTATCCGCAACATACAAAAAACCATCAGGGGCGTAATACATCTCCTCCGGGCCAGAGAGAGGTAGATCCACCTCGTTGAGGGGGGTGTAAGCATCTTGGGTGAAAATGGGCACACCGCCGGGCCCCAAAGCCCATGTGGTATAGGGTGAGATTGCCCGCGCTTGGCTGTTGGCGGCCAACCACCCGATGAGCAGGAGCAGAAACAGCAGGATCAGGTATTTTCTCATCACGTATTTTTTCATTTCAGCTTCACTTCAACCCCGAATGCGACATGGTGCTCATCACTTGACTTTGGAGGAAGATGAAAATCAGCAGGTTGGGCAAAAACATGATCAGCGCTGCTGCCGCCGCGATCCCCTGACCAGCCACCGCATTTGCACCTGTTGTGGTGCTGGTAAGGGTGCTGAGGTAAAAGGCGAAAGTTCTCAGGCTCTCGTTGTTCAGATAGAGCGAAGATGTATCGGCGTTGTTCCACGCCGCCTGAAAGGTGAGGATCGCAATGGTGGCAAGCGCAGGCTGAATCAGAGGTAAGATGATACGCCAGTAAATACGCCAATCCGAAGCGCCATCGATCTGGGCAGCCTCGATCACCTCGTCGGGGATGCCGTCGATGAACTGCTTCAGCAGGAACAAGCCCACAGGCATAGCCAATACCGGGAGGATATGCACCCAGAAGGAATCGAGCAGGTTCAGTCGTTCGATCACCAAAAAGCGGGGGATGGTCACTGCGATAGGCACGAACATGAGGGCCACATTGTTCACCGCAAAGAGGGTCTTTTTGAGCTTAAAACGCTTTTTGGAGAGCGCGTAGGCCGCCATGCTAGAGACGATGATCGATGCGGCCACGGTGACAAGGGTGATCAGGATGCTGTTAAACAGATAACGGCTAACCGGAATACCCGAAGTCGACATCTTCGAGAATAGATCGGAGAAGTTCTTCAGGGTTGGGCTGGTCACAAAAAAGCGCGGCGGATACGCGAACAGCTCATCTGGGGGCTTAAAGGCGTTGGAGATCACAAAGATGATGGGCAGCAGCATGAAGATTGCCAGCGGCATCAACAGTACATAAAACTTGATCTGGCTCACATGGAAGCCCCGCGGGTTGATGCCCCGGTTGCGTACCCCTGAAAGTCGGCGAAACTTGTTTCTGCTCATAGTTCAGTTACGCCTCGCTGCCAAACAAACGGTTAGAAATGCGGGTGAAAAAGAGCACCATCAACAGCAGCACCACGGAAACAGCAGCAGCATATCCCATCTCGTACCGCAAAAAGCCGTAGTCCTCAATGTGATTCACGATCAACTGTCCGGCATACCGAGGGGTGGGGTTGCTGCCAGAGAGGGTGACCCCGATAGCGCCCGCTTGGAAAGTGCCCACAATGGACATTACCGCCCCAAAGAGCATCTGAGGCTTCATTGAGGGGATGGTGATGAAAAATATCTCCTGCCAGCGGCTGTTCAGCCCATCGATGGCCGCGGCTTCGTAGAGTTCCGGGTTGATTTCGAGGATGCCCGCCAGCATGGCTAAAAAGCCGATCCCCATGCTGCTCCAAAGGGTAACCACAATCATGATAGGCATTAAATATTGGGGCGATTGCAGCCATTGAATCGGCTCCTGAATGAGGCGCAGCCCCATCAGGAAGCTGTTGAGGTAGCCGGTCTGGTCACCACTAAAAAGGGACTTCCAGACCACCGCCATTGCGACCCCGGCAGTCATTGAAGGGGAGTACAAGATCAGGGCAAAGATCGTCCGGGGGAGCTTGGGAAGCTGAGCCAGCACCCACGCCAACATAAACGCGAGGGCATATCCACCCGGGCCCACAATCACCGCAAACTGGATGGTGTTAGGCAGGACGTACTTCATAAAGGTATCGTCCTGCGTGATCAGGGAGATATAGTTACGCAGTCCGATGAATTCTGGCGGCTGGATGGTATCAAAAAAGGTGAACGAAAGGGCCAGCGCAGCCAGCACAGGCACGATAATGAAGATGATGAACAGCAGCCAATAGATCGAGAGGAAGGCGTAGGCGCTGCCCTCTTTTTGAAGCCACTTTCGGAAAGGACTTTTACTTTGCATTTTTCATCCACTCCGCCACCCGCTCAATGGTGGGAATCTTGAACTCCCGCAGCCGCTGACCATCTTTGAGATAGCCAAACTCCTCCATTTTGCGGGTGATTTCACGGTTGATGATGATCACAGCGCGATCAATGGCTACCCGCGGGTTGACCCCATCAAACACAATCCGATTCCAAATGTTGCTTAACTCCCGCTCCTGCATGTAACTGCCGGGCAAACGTACCGGCTCTTGCAGCCAGCGCCACTGCTCAAGGATGACCGTCTTGTGTTCGCTGGGAATGTCCAAACGACTGAAGGCCTCAAGGTTGGCGGAGTTCCACAAATACTCACGCCCATAGTTGAGCATCAGCCTTTCCTGAAACTCGGACTGGGTTTCAGTGGACATCCACCACTTGAGGAACAACCAGCCTTCCTGCGCTTTATCGGTGTTTTTGAACATGATACTGGTCTGGGCGGAGCCAGTGGTGTAGCGGAGTTGGGTGCCATCGTCCAGAACTGTCGCCGGATAGAGATCGATGGCCCACAAGCCTCCGATCTCTGGGGCTGCGGTCATGAGTTTGATGTAGGTCTCAAAGTTGGAAACACCGATGGGCAGGGTGCCATACCGGAAGCTTTCATAAAAACTGGATGTGGTAAGGGGCATCCCATAGAGGGTGAAGCTCTCAGCCATAAACTTGACGGCTGCGACGGCTTCCTCACTTTGCAGACCTGTGGCAAAACCATCGTCGCCGTAGAGTTTGGCCCCATGATTAAAGAGGTAAGGGGAGGTAAAAAGGTAATCCTTTTGCCCGCTGCCGCTCGACAGTGGGGTGTTGTAGTTCATCCCATAACGCTGCAATTCGGGCAGCATTTCAATCACTTCTGTCCATGTGTGGGGTACGGGCAGCCCTAACGAATTGAGGATGTCCTTCCGGTAATAGGTCACCCAGAAGTCCTGAGTCTCCGGGATCGCATAGACCGAGTCATTGATGATGTAACTCAGAAGCGCGCCGGGTGAATAGATTTGGATGAATGCCCCAAAATCCTCAAAGGCACGCAGATCATACAGGGCGTTGCGGATCGCAAGCTCATAGGGGATGTTGGTACTGACGCCCAAAGCCACATCCGGCTGAATGTTGGCCGCATTAGCCAGCACCAGCTTGGACTCGTTGGGCATGATCGAAAACTTGACCCGAATCCCGGTCTGGGGCGTAAAGGTTTCATCAGCCATCAGTTGGAGCAGGTCTACATACTGGCGGGGACGGTTTACCCACACCTCCAGTTCGTTCGTCTCAGCGCCCAGTGATTGGTAAGGGTCTGGTTCAAAGGAGTGGACAAAGCGTTTGATGCCATCACCAAGGGTGGTGGACAGAGGCACGCTGGGGGTCTGAGGCACATTGTTGGGGGAATGAATATAAATTCTGTCGAGGGCCAGCGGCTGATCCTGAAGTAGGGGCAAAAGCGAACCCAAAAGCTGGGCCGCTGATCCTGTACCCTCCGAGAGCCGTCCCATGAAGATCGGAATCTTGTCGGGGTCTGCGGCCAGAAACAGGAGGTTATCGATGGCCATCTGATAACTCAGGATTTCCGCGGAGCCGCCCGTCCGATTGATCGCTAATAGGGTAACTTTGTCGTCGATCAGGTTTTGGGCGATAGCCATCAGCCGGGGCTGAATATCGGGGATGTAATTGGACATCACCCATTCTTTGTACACGTCGCGCTGGTTGCCCGTCAGTTTTTTGATTTCCAGCGACAGGGCGTTAATGTCCAAAAGGGCCTGCTGAATGGTCTTGATGGCTGGCAAGTAGGGTGCGTTGGTGGCTTCGATGCTTAAGACATTCTCGCCCTTCTGAAGGAAAACCTTGTAGGGGGTTTGGGCATCCTCACCAAGAGTCACATCCAGCCAATCAACCGAGGACACAAAGGGGATTGCATTAAACTGCGCAAAAGGCACTTGGTCATTGATGCGGATACGACGGAAGACAGTGAAATTGCTGCGGGTGTTTTGCAGAGCGCGCAGGGTGAGGGCGTACCAGCCTGCTTCGGGCACGGTAAAGGTGTAATAAACGGCGCTGCCGCTCTTTTTCCAACTTTCGCCGCCAAGGGTGTTCAGCAGCAGACGGTAGGTGTCATAGGGGGTCACCGTGAGGTTGCGATCACTCGCAGGACGCACCGAGGTATCGTTTTTGTAGGTGGGCGTCTCAGCTTCCAGCGTGAGCATAAAGTCGTTTGTTTCGGGCGCGGAGTGCTCGGCCACGTACTGGGTATAGTCGGGATAGGGGGAGAACTCCTCCAAATAGATATTGCCTAAATACAAAGCCCCCTGTGTGAGATTAAAGTTGAAGCGGTGGCTGCCCGCGCTGAGCTTCACCCGAAGTGGATAGGCTTGGCTGAAGTTCACATCCCAAACGAAGGCTCTGCTCCAGCGTACTTCACGCACCTGTCGAATGAGGGCATCGTTGCCATAGCGATCTTTGGGGAAAACACTGTCCCGGTTGCGGTAAAAAATCGGGAAAATGATCCGTTGAAAATCGCTGAGGGGGAAGACCCCATCAATTTGCATCTGCCCTTCCGGTCTTTCCAACACTGAAGCCGCAGCGGCCGCGTCAAAACTAAAGGTGAACTCACCTTCCAGCGGCACATTCACTTCGAACTGGAAAGAATCGCCCGGTTGCAGGAAAACACTCGCTTGGGCGTATTGGCGGGAGCTTTCATCTTGGGCAAGGGGCAGTCCAAAGGACTCGGCGCGGACTTCGATCACGGGCTGGCGAGGAGGAGGCACAGCCGGCGGGGGGGTGCGGTTCACAGCCCGATCTGGCACAGCGGGCGGAGGTGCACACGCCGCAGACAAGGTAATCGCAAGGATGGTCAGTAAACAAACGGCCGGTCGAAAAGAAATCGCTGATTTGGAGGGCATAGCCCACTCTCCAACCGTAAGGTGTGATTAATCTTGTGGGCAAAAGAACCCAATTCGACGCGCTTTATTAGATTGAGCCGGTAATGCTGCCCCTTTGCAGGGT
>JACSRJ010000057.1 GCA_014879835.1 Anaerolinea sp. | reverse complement strand
GTGGGTGTTGCGCTTGGCTCCGGGGTTGGTGTCGTTGTCTCCGAAGGGTTCGCCGCAATGATCACCTGAGAAGGAGTCAGGGTGGGGTTTGCCGCGCTGATCCCTCGTCCTGCAAGCAAAACAAGGGCAACCGCAGCCAGCACCACCAACGCCAGCAGCCCTTGGAGTCCCTTTGCAGGTAGTGCTGCTTTAGGGGCGGAGGCATAGGGGGCGCTGTTCAGGGGAGTCCCCAATGGGGTGATGGGTTTTACGGCCGCGTCCAGATCGGCCCCGGTGAACTTTTTGCCCTTCATCGCGTCACGGATCGCAGTCGCAAACTCGCCAGCGCTCTGGTAACGCTGATCAGGCTGTTTGGCCATCGCTTTGATCAGCGTTTTTTCAAGTCCGAGGGGCAGATCAGGGCGCACCTTGCGCAGCGGAGCGGGCGGTTCGTTCAAGTGCTGGTACATGAGTACGGAGGGGGTATCACCACTAAAGGGAATGCGCCCAGTAAGCATCTCATAAACCATCACTGCCAGCGCATAAAGATCGGCGCGGGCGTCAACTTGTTCGCCATACCACTGCTCTGGGGCCATATAGCCCGGGGTGCCCATGGCCATCCCCCCCGCGGTTAGGGCAGTGGATTCCACACTGAGCAGTTTAGCGATCCCAAAGTCTGTGAGGAAGGCATTACCCGATTCATCCAACAGCACATTTTGAGGCTTGAGGTCACGATGGATGAAGCCTTTGGCGTGGGCATAATCCAAGGCTGAAGCAATCTGGTCAAGGTACTGGGAAGCCTGTTCGAGGCTGATCTGCCCATGCTCAATCCAGTGAGCGAGACTGCCCCCGGACTTAAGTTCCATCACCAGATAAAGCAGCGATTCCTCGCGCCCAAAATCGTAGATTTTTAGAATGTGCGGGTGATCAAGGGCCGCGATGGTCAGAGCTTCACGCTCAAAGCGCCGGACAAATTCAGGGTTGCGGGCCAGTTTGGACTCGATGATCTTGAGGGCCACATCACGCCGAACGCTGGTCTGCCGCGCCCGATAAACCGCTGCCATCCCCCCTTCTCCCAAGAGATCGATGATCTCGTACTGTCCTAGTGTCCGTCCGATGAGTTCACTCATCCCCCATGACCCCTTTGCCTGATGTTTACCCATGAATAGGTGTCCGTTCCCCGGAACAGACTCTGCGCCAGATAACTTGATCCTTGTGATCCGCTGGGCGTTCTCAGTGTTGTGGTGCGCTCCGTGGCCTCGTTCAAGGTGCTTTCTATAAGATTTAGAAGTTACACACTTGCCCTCATCCCCCTACGACCACTTCGCGGTGCCCGCTCCACTGGAGAAGGGGGAAATGAGGTTTTTAAGGGGGCTTCCCCCTCAAGCTGCCCCTTTAGATAAATAGGGGCTAAGTGGGTTCAACTGCGTAAGTCCTAAGATTAAAAAGCGCGATGATTGTACCGTTGAGGTTAACGGAATTCCAACCATTGCTGCGGCTCAAAATAATGGAGGAACGGTTTAGATTTGGCGTGTTCTTTGAGAAGAACCCCAACCCTCTTAGTCTCCCTCAGCCGTGCACGGGGAGGGAGATGCCGCGTCAGCGGCAACGGTGGGGTTTATCCCCAGATTGTGTGCATTTGATTTCATTTCTCCATAAGCTAAACGTATCGAAACTTGGTCTTGGCAGACGGACAATACCTGCGCTGCCCCTATTCAGATGTCATTTTTTGTGAGGCTGATGAGGGTCTCGACGGCAAAGGTGAGGTGGTTTGGTATTTTTGCCCTAATCTTTAGAAACCCTGCTTGACAAGGACTTGGAGTTAGGTTACCCTGATCACAGTCTCATAAAAACCCCATACTTTTGAATGACGTTGATCCGAAGAAGTATGCGTTGGGGCACTGCTCAGAGAGCCGCCGGAAGCTGTGAAGGGGGTGCAGGTGCAGACGCAGAATGGGTCGGGGAGTTGCGAGCGCAAACAGGCTTTGCCCTAGTAGCCTTCGCCGGAGCCGCCACCGTTATCAAGGCTGAGGGCATGATACCGCGTTTCATCACGTCTGATTGAACGTGTGTGTGAGTGCCTGCGAATGAGCGATCCGGCTGCATGATCGGTTATCATCAGAGCGCTGGATAAGCAGGGTGGCACCACGGGAACTTCCCCTCTCGTCCCTGAACGAGTGGGGTTTTTTGTTGCCCGTTACCCGAACCGTTTGGTATCTGGAGGTGCCACCTGTGACCGCTTCACCTATTGCTTTCCGTACTGCTCCTCAGCATTTATATGCGCCTACCTTCGAGGAGGTCTCACGCCTGTTTGATCAGGGTGATCTGGTGCCCGTTTATCGGGCGCTGCCTGCCGACCTCGAAACCCCTGTCTCGGTCTACATGAAACTCGCGGCCGCCGCTGACGAAACCTCGTTCCTGCTCGAATCCGTCGAAGGCGGTGAACATGTGGCCCGCTATTCCTTTTTGGGGGTAAACCCCGCCGCTATCTTGAGCGTTAAGGGGCGCGAACTGCGCGAAATCCGAGGCGGTGAAGTCACTACCCGCGCCCTCCCCGAAGGGCAAGACCCACTGGAGGCAGTCAAAACTGCGATCGGTTCAAAACGAACCGTGCATCTGCCGGGGCTGCCCCGTTTTGTGGGCGGCGCAGTGGGTTTTCTGAGTTACGATCTGGTGCGTTATTTTGAACGCCTGCCCGAAACTGCTCCGGATGAGTTGAATCTGCCTGTCTTGATGTTCATGATCGCCGACACCTTGGTGATCTTTGATCACGTCAAACATCAGGTGATTGTGTTATCCAATGCCCACAACGAGGGTGATCCCCGCGCTGCCTATGACGCTGCTGTAAGCCGGATCGATGCGCTGGTGGCGCGTCTGCGTGCGCCTTTGCCCACCCTGCCCGAAAGCGGCGCGCCCAGCCAAGACCCGCTGGTCTCAAATTTCACCCAACCCGAGTTTGAAGCGGCCGTGAGCAAAGCCAAAGAGTACATCGCCGCTGGGGATGCCTTCCAGATCGTGCCCTCCCATCGGCTCACCCGTGAGACCAGCGCCCATCCCTTCATGATCTACCGTTCACTGCGGATGTTAAACCCTTCCCCTTACATGTTTTTCCTCAAGTTCCCGGCCGATGATCTCCATGTGATCGGCGCTTCGCCCGAAATGATGGTGCGTTTTGAAGCCGAGTCGCGCACAGCCTCGGTGCGGCCCATCGCCGGGACTGCCCCCCGTGATCCCGATCATGCTGCCGATCAGGAACTGGAGCAGAAGATGCTCGCCGATCCCAAAGAACGCGCCGAACATGTGATGCTGGTGGATTTGGGGCGCAACGATCTGGGGCGGGTATGTGACTTTGGCACGGTGCATGTGCCCCGAATGATGACTGTTGAACGCTACAGCCATGTGATGCATATCGTCTCCCATGTGGAGGGACGTTTGCGCAAAGACCTTGACGCTTTTGATCTGGTGCGGGCGTCGTTCCCAGCGGGCACACTCACCGGTGCGCCCAAGATTCGGGCGATGGAGATCATTGAAGAATTGGAGGGTACCCGCCGGGGCATCTACGGAGGCGCAGTGGGGTACTTCAGTTTTGACGGGAGTATGGATACCTGTATCGCCATTCGTACCGTGGTCATGCGCGGGCAGCGGGTGTACCTTCAGGCGGGGATGGGGGTGGTCGCGGACAGTGACCCTGCCACTGAATATCACGAATCGCTGCACAAACTGCGCGCCGTCGCTTATGCCATTGAAAACGCCGAACGCGGCCTGATCTGAGAGGAGCCAGAACGATGATCGTCCTGATTGATAATTACGACAGCTTCACCTTTAACATTGCCCAAGCGTTTGGGCTTCTGGGCGCGGATGTGCGCGTGATCCGCAATGACGCGATCAGCGTTGACGCGCTGGAGAACATGCAGCCCTCACACATCATCATTTCACCCGGGCCCGGTGACCCTGACGATGGCGGTATCTCGTTGGAGACAATCACTCGGCTGGGGCAGAAGATTCCCACTTTTGGGGTATGTTTGGGGCACCAGTGCATCGGGCAGGCATTTGGGGGCAAAGTAAGCCGCGCCCCACGCTTGATGCATGGCAAGACTTCGATGATCTATCATCGAGGTGGCACTTTCTATAATGGCGTGCCCAATCCTTTTGAGGCCACCCGCTATCACAGCCTGATCGTGGAGGAAGCTGGGCTGCCAAAGGAACTCAAAGTGACGGCCTTCACCGATCAGGGTGAGATTATGGGGTTGCAGCATACCAAGTACCCGATTTTGGGGGTTCAGTTTCATCCGGAGAGCATCCTTACCACCTATGGGATGCGCCTGATGCAGAACTTTTTGGAGTGCCGTTTTTAGGAGGCTGTGATGGATATTCAAAGCGCAATCGCCAAACTCGCCCGGCGTGAACACCTGACCGAACCCGAAGCAGAGGCGGTCATGGATATCATCATGAGCGGTGATGCCACCCCGGCCCAGATCGGCGGTTACCTGATGGCCCTTCGGATGAAGGGCGAGACTGTAGACGAGATCACGGGCAGTGCCCGGTCGATGCGTCGGGTGGCAAACCACGCTCCGGTGCAGGTCGCGGACGTGGATCGGCTGATTGATACCTGTGGCACGGGCGGTGATGGTGCAGGATCGTTTAACATCTCCACCACGGTTGCTTTTGTGGCCGCGGGGGCGGGACTTCCGGTGGCCAAACACGGCAACCGTTCAGTGAGCAGCAAGAGCGGCTCCGCCGATGTCTTAGGCGCGCTGGGGGTCAACCTCAACCTGACCCCGGCACAGGTCGGCCAGTGCATTGATGAAGTGGGCATCGGGTTCCTCTTTGCGCCCGCTTTCCACCCCGCCATGAAGCACGCCATTGGGCCCCGTCGGGAATTGGCAGTGCGCACCATCTTTAACATCCTTGGCCCGCTCACCAACCCGGCCGGGGCGCGGCGGCAGTTGATGGGAGTCTTCGACCCGGCCCTGACGGAACCTTTAGCCAACGTCCTCAAACATCTAGGGGCAGAGGCGGCCTTTGTGGTGCATGGGGCCGGTGGGCTGGATGAACTGACCACCGCTGGGATCAACCGAGTGAGTGAGCTACGGGGGGGTGAGGTGCGTACTTACGAGCTTGATCCGACTGCGCTGGGTTTCAGCCGCAGCGCCCCAGATGCAGTTGCCGGGGGTGACCCCGCCACCAATGCAGACATCACCAAAGGTATTCTGAAAGGGGTGATCCGCGATGCCCGTCGGGATGTGGTCTTATTGAACGCAGGGGCAGCGCTGGTAGCGGGCGGTGCTGCGTCTGATCTGTCAGAAGGAATTGCTCTGGCAGCAAAAAGCATAGACTCTAGTGCGGCTTGGAGTAAACTGGAATCATTGGTCACGCATTCACAACAAGGAATGGTTCCCATGACGTGACCAGAAAGGTGCTTACCATGCCGTTCAGTGTTGAAGTCCTTCACGAGGGGCGAGTGGTGATTTTTCATCTAGTTGATCCCGTAAACCTTTTGGACTTTAAAACGTTTCTCCAAGAGGAGGGGACAAAGCTCTTTGACGAGAGTCAGCACCCGGTAAATGTGGTTTACGACTGTCTGAAGTTCAACCGCCTGCCCGTTGACGCTCTTGCGCAGGGGATGGGCATGAGCCGCGCCCATGTATTCACTTACACCGGGGTGGTGGTGGTGGTTTCGGCGCAGATGTTCCTGAAGTCTCTGACCAATCTATTCGTGCGCCTAACCCGGTTGGAAAAGGTCGAAACAGCAGGGTCGCTTGAGGAAGCGCTGACCCGGATGGAAGCAGCGATCAAAACACAGGGCTATCAGGGAGACTCCCCTCCTAAATAGTGAGGTTTGGGGCGGGATGGGCGAACTTGGCATCAAGCGAAGGTACAGGATCAAGCATGACCCTTAACACTGGCATTCAAAAAACCGATACCATACTGGATCAGATTGTGGCCCGAAAGATCGAAGAAGTGACCGCGCTGGGACGGGTGATCCCCGATGCAGCAGCGCCGCCGATACGCCCGTTTTTGTCCGCGTTGCAGCGCGAGACGGTCGCTTTGATCGCGGAGATCAAACGCGCCTCGCCCAGCAAGGGCATCCTGATCGATCCTTTTGAGCCGCTCACGCTGGCCCGTGCCTACGCGGAGGGCGGCGCGGCGGCGATCTCGATCCTCACTGATCAGGACTTTTTTGGGGGCAGTCTGGCCCACCTTCAGGCGGTACGGGAGGCGGTTGATCTGCCCCTGCTGCGGAAGGACTTCACCATCGACGAACGCCAAATCAGCGAGGCCCGGAACGCGGGCGCGGATGCAATCCTGCTCATCGCGGCGATCCTTGACGATGCCAAACTGCGCGATCTGCACGCGGCCGCGGTGGCTTTGGGGATGGCCGCATTGGTCGAAGTTCACACCCCGGCGGAGATGGACCGAGTCCTCAGGTTAAGTCCACCCCTGATCGGGATCAACAACCGCGATCTGCATACCTTTAGGGTCGATCTGGCCGTGACCCACAATCTGGCGCGGATGGTACCGCCCGGGGTGACGCTGGTGGCGGAGAGTGGTATCTTCAGCCCAGAGCATGTAGGTGAAGTGGCGGCGGCAGGCGCACGGGCGGTTTTGGTGGGTGAATCCATCGTTAAAGCGCCCGACATCTCCGCACAAGTACGCACCCTTGCGGGGGTGAAACGATGACTCTGGTCAAAATCTGCGGGATCACCACCCTTTCTGATATGACTGCCGCGATTGAGGCAGGCGCGGACTTTTTGGGTTTTATTTGTTACCCCAAAAGTCCCCGTTATGTGACCCGCGACACCCTGATGACCCTGATGGAACTGCTGCGCGGGCTGGATGCGCCTCGGATTCCTCAGTGTGTGGGGGTGTTTGTAGACCCCGATCCTGATGAAGTTTACCAGACCGTGGAAAAATGCCGCTTGCAGGCG
>JACSRJ010000149.1 GCA_014879835.1 Anaerolinea sp. | reverse complement strand
AGACTCCGGTACACCTCTGACACCACCTGTGCGGTGCGGGCCCATGTGAATTGACCAGCACGGACAAGCCCCGCTGCGCTGCTCCGCGCCCGAAAGGTCGAATCGGTCAGGGCCAGATGCAGCGCCTCCGCTATTTGATCGGGGTGATCAGGGTTAATCAGGATGCCCGTATCCCCCGCCACTTCAGGCAGTGAGCCGCGATCACTGGCCACGGTGGGGATTCCACACGCCATTGCCTCTAACACCGGAAAGCCAAAACCCTCATAAAAAGAAGGCAAGGTCAGCACTGATGCGGCATTGTACAGGGACGGCAAATCTGCTGCGGGCACATCCTCCAACCAGCGCACCTGATCCCGCAGTCCTAAGCTGGTCACTTGTTCAAAGATCGACTCAAACAGCCACCCCCGCCGGCCAGCGATCACCAGCGGCGGCGCATCAGGCATGATCTGATGAAGCTGTTGGTAAGCGTTCAGCAAACCGGGCAAGTTCTTGCGCGGCTCAAAAGTGCCTACAAAAAGGATGTATTCACGGGGGAGATGATACCGGACTCGGAAAGCATCCACCTGCTCTTGAGGGAGTGGGCGAAAGTTCTCCGGTACCCCCAGTAAATGCACCTTAATCTTCTCCAATGGGGTGTTTAACATGTGGTGGAGATCGCGGCGGGTGGCCTCTGAATCGGCCAGAATGCAGTCCGCCTGATTCACCGCCTGCTGAATGTTCCCTTTGTAATAGGCGAGGCTGTCCGGCGTCTGAAACTGCGGGAAGTGCAGAAAGTTCAGATCATGCACTGTGATCACATAATGCCGGGCCCCGAATCGGGGCGGGATAAAGTCTGGGCTGTGCAGTATTCGGGGGCGTGTCCGCGTTACCTCTAAAGCAAACGCTGTGCGTTCAAAGCGGTGATGGGGCGGGGTGAAAACCCTGATCGCCTTCATGCCCTTCACGCCTACTGGGATCAGGCTGGTCTGGGTTTTGGCGTGTTCAAGAATCAGGTACATCTCTGGGGAATCCAGCCGGGACAGTTCGGTCACAATGCGGCGGGTATATTCGGCGATGCCACCTTCACGGTAGGCGTTTAAGCGGGCGTCAATGGCAATTCTCATAGGTATTCATTATAGCCTGCTTTGGGGGTGTAAGCACTGTCCACATCAAGGATACGGGGCCCTCTACTTTTGTGAATTTGCCCTGCCCCCTTGATGAATTTCGCCGAATCCCTCAAAATCATCCGTAAGTGTGAAAGTTCTTTTGAGGAGTCCCACCATGAATGCACCTCGCTTTGTGTACCTCGATCACTCTGCCACTACCCCTACCGATCCTCGGGTGGTAGAGGCTATGCTGCCCTATTTTTCCGAAGTGTACGGCAATCCCTCATCGTCACATGGATTTGGTCGCAAAGCGAGCAGCGCGGTGGAAGCGGCACGGGGCACTGTGGCAAAAATCCTGAACTGTTCCCGCAAGGAAGTGATTTTCACAAGCTGTGGCACCGAAAGCGACAATCTGGCGCTGCGTGGGGTGATCACCGCAGCGGGACGCCCAGTACATCTGCTCACTGCGCATAGTGAACATCATGCCATCAGCCATACCGCGGCCCAGCTTGAACATGTGGGGATTCGGGTACGGGTTTCGTGGCTTCCAGTGACCGCAGAAGGGATGGTCACGGTCGAAGCGTTGGAACGGGCCTTGTCCACCACCCAGACGGAAGAATTGGCACTGGTGAGTGTGATGGTAGCCAACAACGAAGTGGGCACCATCCAGCCAATTCAGGCGCTGGCCGAAGCGGCCCATCGGCAGGGCGCGATCTTTCACACCGATGCAGTGCAGGCGGCAGGACAGCTTCCCCTCGATGTGAAGTCCCTTGGGGTAGATATGCTCTCTATCTCGGCCCACAAGTTTTATGGGCCCAAAGGGGTCGGTCTGCTTTATGTGCGCGAAGGCATCCTCCTTGAACCCTCGCAGACGGGCGGATCGCAGGAATCAGCCCGACGCGCCGGCACGCACAACGTCCCGCTGATTGTGGGCATGGCAAAAGCCCTCGAACTGGCTTATCAGGAACTGGAAACACGGGTGAGCCATTACCGCCGGATGCGTGACCGGATTATTGACGGCGTGCTGAGTGTCGTGCCTGACGCACGTTTAAGCGGCGCGGGGAAAGACCAGCGCCTGCCTTGTCATGCCAGTTTTGTGATCCGGAATATCGACGCCAATATGCTGCTGATGCATCTTGATATGGCTGGAATCGCCGCCAGCAGCGGCTCCGCCTGTAATACGGGCAACCCCAAACCTTCTGAAGTGCTGCTGGCAATGGGTTACCCGCCCGAACTGGCCTTGGGTAGTTTGCGCCTCTCTGTGGGCAAGGGAACTACTGATGAGGACGTGGATCAGCTTTTGAAGGCCCTGCCCGAAGCTATCGAACGCATTCGGGCAGTTCACGAGGCTCAGTCCATGGGGTGAGGATGGGTGTGTCACACCTGATCACTTAACGCACCGCCAATCATCCAGCGGGGGCAGTTGCCCTGCCCCTGATCTCGTGTTTTGTCCTTCTTGCCTTATCAAGGCTATAATGCCCATCATAAAAACGGGGTGTTTTGAGATATTTAACCCATGACCGACGGTTCGCCCATCCAAATTTTGGCGGCGGTACGGCTGCCTTCGATTGTAAAGTTTCGTGAGGCACTTGCTAAGGAACCCAAATTCCGAGCGACCATTGTCACTTCGGAAGAGACGGCTCGTAATCATCTAAACGATGAAAACAAGCAGGTGGATGTTTTTGTGGTGGATAACAATCTGCCTAATTGTGATGTGTACGAATGGATTCGCGGACTGCGCCAGACCCATCCCCGTTTGTTGATTCTTCTGGTGGATGAGGATGCGGATTTTGGCACACCGGGACGGGCAGATGATGTCTCTACCACCCCGTTTAAAGATGACGAACTGCTTAAGAAGATCAAACGGATGTCCGAGGAACGAAGCCTTGCTACCCTGCGGGCCGATTCGCTGCCTCCGATCCGCAACTTTGCTAAGGCCCTGCGCAAAGCGAACAAGAGCGTGGGCAAACAGCAGGCGGCCGTGAGCGCAGTCAAGGACTTGGGTTACGATCACGTCGCTTTTTACACTGTCTCCCCCGGGGAGCCGCCAGCTTTGACTCTCTCCTCACAACTTGGGGAAGGCCCAATCATGTCACTGATGCCAGTGCGCACGAACTACGATGATATTTTGGGCGCGGTGGTCAAAGGTGGGCAGCCAAAGGTGATCAATCCGGGCGATAACCCTTCTCATTTCCTGCTCGAAAAAGGGCGCTTTGGGGCAGCGGTGGCTGTTCCCGTGGGGACAACCCTGCGCTTTGGGGTGATGATCGCCTTTCGCCAGCAGCCCGGCTCGATCAAACAGGAAAGCATTGTGATGGTTGAATTGATCTGCGCGCAGCTTGCCTCCGCCCTCGCTAAAGAACAGCGCGGCGGTTAATGGTTCTGGACCCACCCCTGCTCATTCCAAAGGCGTGGTTTTAAGGAGGGCAGGGGTGTTGGCATAAGACCTGACAGCCTTGCCCTTACCCCTCAGTCAAGTTTTGCAGTCGTCCTACCCTTCTATCTCCCTTAGGTTCGTAGTTCGCAAGCGCTCCCCACTTTGGCTAGAATTGTCACAAGATGCCCAGTCATGTGATCGCGTCAATCCGTATTGTAAACAACCAGTGAACACCTAATGAAGACTCCCAATGGGCGTGAATGCCCTGAATATTTCCAAGACTTTCACCGTCAGCGCAGTAAGCAGGAATGCCGCCTTGCCAAACGGAATCCACGTTCGGCCCGCTGGCAGCCAAGCGACTGTTCGCGCTGCCCGGTGCCGGATATCCTGCACGCTAACGCCAGCCCGACACTCCGCCTCAGCCTGAACATCAAGGCAGGGTTTTTGGGGATCGGGCGCAGAAACGAAGTGACGGCGACCTGTACCCGCCACAATGTGCCCATCGCTGATCCCTATGTTGGTTGTCCCCAGTGCAACGATGAACGCCCCGGTATGGATTTGTTCCGGCAGGCACTAGAGGGCTTGGATGATAAGCCCCAAGAATGAACCTTATGATTACCTTGAAAGCAGTTTTGAATGATCAAAGCCGTCCTTTTTGATCTGGATGACACCCTCTTACGACTCTCGCCCCAGTTTTTGCCGACCTATATGACTGGGGTGGGGCAGGCAGTGGCAGCACTTTCCACAAAGAATCCGGTCACCCCGGAAAAGGTCAGTGAGGCCATGCGTACAGCGGTACGAGCAATGGTCGAGAACCTTGATCCGACTCGGATCAATCGAGAAGTGTTTAATGAGTGTTTGGCGATCCAGTTTGACCTTCCACCCTCAACCGTGAAGGCCGCCTTTGATCAGTTTCATGGAGGGGCGTATCTGGACATGCAGGCGCTGATTCAACCGCTTCCGGGAGCATCAGCACTCCTTAAACGTCTGCTTGATTCGGGCTATATTGTGGTCGTCGCCACCAACCCCTATTTCCCCTTGCGCCAGATTCAACTGCGGATGGAATGGGCTGGGATCGATCCGGGGCTGCCCCTTGCGCTGGTGACTCATTCTGAGGAGAGTCACTTCACCAAGCCCAACCCCCACTACTACGAGGAAATTTTGGCCCGGATAGGGGTGGAGGCCGATGAGGCGATCATGGTGGGTGATATTTTCGCCAACGATATCACCCCGGCTGTTAAAGTGGGCATGTATACCTTTTGGATTGATGAGCGCGGTGAACAACCCGATCCCGGTGTGCGCATTCAGGGACGGGGGACTTTATCCGATTTTATCGCGCTGGTGGAAGATGGCTGGCTGGAACGTCTCAAACAAACCGTTCTCCCACCGCTTACAGAAGCCCACATCCCCCCACGCATGATCGGTGATACAGGGGCCCTCATTGCGCTGGTCGAAAGCGCCTCACCTGCCTTTTGGCACAAATTTCCCCTTCCGGGTGAATGGTCACCGTTGGAAGTGTTGTGCCACCTGCGCGACAGTGAAGCGTTGGTGCAGCGCCCGCGGTTGGAACGGATCGTTCAGGAACATAATCCCTTTTTAGAGCCGCCGCCCCCGCCGCCGGGCCCGGGAGAACGCGATCTGAGCGGTGAGGATGCCCTGCGGGCAGCCCAAACCTTTTGGGTGGAGCGTCAGCGCACCCTCGCCTTTTTAGGGGCACTACCGCTGGAAGCATGGACAAAACCAGCTCGTCACAGCATTTTTGGGCCCACCAATCTACTGGAAATGGCGCTCTTCACCACCCGCCATGATCGGTTACACATCAGTCAACTGTGCCAAACTTTAGGACGCTGCAAGGAGTCTTAGCTCACTATGTCTGATTATCGCAAGGGTATGGCCAAAACCCGGCGGGGTTTTTTCGGACGGATCGCCAATGCCTTCACCAAGTCGGCCATCACCGATGATGACTGGGACGAGATCGAAGCGCTCTTGATTCAGGCGGATGTGGGCGCACAAACGACCGAGATGCTCATGAATCGGCTTCGGGCGCGCCACAAACGCGACGGACTGAAGACCTCCGATCAGTTGAAGATGGGCATCAAAGAAGAACTGCGAGCGCTGCTTAAGCCACCAACACCTTTGAATATCAGCGGGCGCGAACTCTCGGTGGTGCTGATTGTGGGGGTGAACGGCTCTGGCAAGACCACCACCATCGGCAAACTGGCCAACCGCCTGCACAACAACAATCGTAAGGTGATCCTCGCTGCGGGTGACACCTTTCGAGCTGCGGCCATCGAGCAGCTTCAACAGTGGGGGCAGCGGGTGGGGGTGCCCGTGGTTGCAGGTAAACCCAACGCTGATCCCGGCGCGGTGGTATACGA
The DNA here is from genome assembly GCA_014879835.1 of Anaerolinea sp. GTDB lineage: Bacteria > Chloroflexota > Anaerolineae > Aggregatilineales > UBA2796 > UBA2796. Next base: position 23,381 of record JACSRJ010000149.1, on the reverse strand, counting down.
TGCCATTTCCGCAGCCAAGGCCCGGGGTCATGATGTGCTGTTGGTGGATACCGCGGGACGTCTGCAAACCAAGTACAACTTGATGGAAGAACTGCGCAAGATCAAGGGGGTTATGTCCAAAGTGGTGCCGGATGCGCCTCATGAGGTCTTGATCGTGCTCGATGGTACCACTGGGCAAAATGCCCTCCTTCAGGCAAAGGGATTCTCCGAAGTGGCCCAGCTTACTGGGGTCATTGTGACCAAATTGGACAGCACGGCCAAAGGGGGGATGCTTTTTGCGATTCAGCAGGAGATGGGCTTGCCTATCCATTATGTAGGCTTGGGTGAGACCATCCACGATCTGATTCTCTTTAACCCCGATGCCTTTGTGGATGGTTTGTTTGAGGAGGAATAGGGGCTGTCCCCTCGACTGATGCGCGATGCCTGCCCTTCTTTCGCACACGGGCTGAGGCAAGGACATGTTTTCGGGGGTGTGCTTGTGGCGGGCGAGGCGGGACTCGTCCCTACCGCAGAATCGCTGTAACCGGGGAAGATTGAGGGGTTACCCCCACAACATCCCTTGTAGGGGCAGCCCCGTGTGGCTGCCCGGTATTTTGCCTGCACACGCCGGGCGACCACGTGGGGCCGCTCCTTCGAAACCCTTCAAAAGGGCGCGCCTACCTTTGGGGATGAGGGCTAAACCTTACTGCGCACAAACTCCGTCATCACGGGGCTAAAGACGACTAGACTGCCCCGATCTCCCACAGGTTTGATCAGCCCTTTGGCTTTCAATTCCTGAAGGGGCGCAGGGTCCTCGCGGGTGGGCGCTTTGTTCAGGGCTAAACGTCGAAGGGCATCGTGTTCCGCCTCACGCAGTGAATCCCAGATTTTGTCGCACTCTTTCCACAACGTCGGGTTACGCACCAAAAGCTGCCCCATCTGATCCGGGGTAGTTGGCTGCTGCTGAGTATCCACCAGCACCCGGAAAGCCGCCCCCAAAGTTCCCGGATGTCCCCCAGTCACATCAATGAGCATATCACGGGTGACTTTCTTGAGTCGGAACTCATACCGTTCTTCGAGGTCAGAAACCATCTGCTGCGCATCTCTGGTCTCGTAAGGCCCAATGCCATAAGTGTTGGAGGTGAACAGTTCGTAAAATTCCTCCACCTCCTCCTGCTGGGTTTGAGGGCGCTGATGGGGCATTTGACGGCGGGTGGCCACCAAATACGAAAGCTGATATTTGTTCTGATTACGGAGCGCCCGCAGATTTCGGAACAACTGCGCGTCAAATTTCTCAAAGACAAAATCAAACTCATCAAAGCAGATGGTGAGTTTTAATCCCGTGTTTTTGAGCAGATAATTGATCCCAGTGAGCAGGTGCTTAAAGGCGAGGTCACGATCCCCAGAGACCATGCCGTACATCGGCTCTAGGGCTTCTGCCATCTCGTTGAGGGTGCGGTGGTTGGCGTTGCGCAGCAGTTCGTCAATGGCGCGGGCCATCGCTTCGTATGCGGCCCAATTGGTCTGATCGATGAAGCTGTTGCACTCCACCAGCACAATGAAGTGATTATAGGCGCTGTTTCCCAGATGATATTCCATGGTATCCGGGCGGGTCAGGTGCAGCAGCAGCCGGGACTTACCACAGCTCCCGACACCCACCACAGCGACGCACTCGCCCCGATGAAGGTTTGTGAGGACATCGCGCACCAGCCCAAGGCGATAATCAGGGGTCTGGCGGCGATTCGGTTCTTTGGGGTTACGGTAGCTGTACATTCAAGTCCTTTCCTGTGCGATCAGGCACCCAGATCAAGATAGGCGTTACACACTTGCCTCAGAAGAATCCCCCCATGCCTCTCCCCGTACACGAGGTGGGGCTTCATTCCCCTTCCTCCGGGTATGGGCAGAAGGGGCAGGGGTTAGGGGTGCTTCAGGCTTCAACTGGGTAAACCCTTAAGCCCTATAAGAATAAAGCTGGTTCGTTCCCTACGGCGCAGCGACCGCAAGGGCAAAGGCACGTCGGAAGATAGCACTGTTGACGCTTGCCCATACGGAGGGCAGGCTATCGGCCAGAATCTCCATGTGCCCGTTCATATGCTGCTTGAGCAGCTCCAGCGCCGGATCAACGGCTGGTTGGGCCGCTGGTTTACGCCCCCGGCGTACTGGCTTCTGCTCCATAGAAATCAACAAATGTTGGGTGTTAAAGATCGCGCTCAGGTAACTTTCAAGCGGGGTGAGCATATCCAACACCTGCCCCACTTCCGCCCCCAACAGATCGCGGAAGGCCACCAGATGATCCTGTAAACGTCGGGCGGCATTAACCGCTTCTAGCACACTTTCGCCATGCTCCATCACCTGACGTAGTTCGGCGAGGCGTTCCCACAGAAGTGTGCCCACATAATAACCTACGTGTGGGCGCTCCGTGCCCTGAGGCGACTCGTTAAGGGCATCCCGAAGGGTGCGGGTCCACTTTGCGGATCGCTCTAGATCAAGCGCTTTAATCGCTTCGTGAGCGTCTTTGTCCCATGCGTTGGCTTTGGTAGCAAGATTGGTGTCGCCGCTTTCATCAGCGATTGCCCCGGCCCGGGCTGCCAGCGCCGCTGCGATGTGGGCTTTTTCCACCGCCTCGGTGAGCCACACGAGGTCTTTTTTGTAACCCTTCACTTCGGCCAGATCAAGGGCGTTTGAAAGCCGGGCAACCTCCCGTGCAAGCGAGGGCAGCAGACTCAGCTCACCGGCTGAAACCCGGCGCAGCAAAGCCTCCACCCGGTTGATCGCGTGGAGTGCAAACGCCCGACTGGCCCGTTCAAGGCTCATGGTGGGGTTCATCTCTGGCGAGAGGGTAGGTAGACGGAATTTGGAGTCAACAGGGGTGGTGCGTGGGGCCTTTTCAGCCACCACCACCCGAACGGGTGGGCCAAAGTATTTATCCCACAGATCGCCCTTTTTCTGTGACTGATCGGCATTTTCGGCCGCGTGCAGCCCATCCACCTCGATCACGATCTCCTCGGCCTCGATGCTGATGTCGGTGATATGCGTGGTCTGGGTGACCGAACGATCCAAGCCATCCGCGATCCGCAAAATGGCTGAGAGCGCGAGGGTATCACGGCGCAGTTCTTCGGGCAGTTCCAAAAACACCGGCTCTGCGTCGGGGCGCACCTTTTTGCGGTGGAAGGAAGTGGTGCAGGCAAGGATGCGCCGCTCATCATCACTAAAACCCCGGATCGCCTGAGACATCACAATGTCGCGTCCGCGGAGGTGGTGGTTGGGTTGGTCAATTTCCACCGCCACATTGTGTACAATGGCGGCCGCTTCCAAGATGGGGCGCAAGTTCTGGGGCAGACGGTGAATATTGATGGTCGCGTCGAAAATTTGCAGGGCCAGACTGCCCACATAACGCGCATGAGCCATATCCACATGATATTGAGCACAGAGCGCTTCGAGGGTCATGCCCGCTGGTTCTGGCTCCGGGGAAGGAGAGGTGGCAGGCTGCGCTTTTTCGGTGGCTTCATCGCTGTCCACCAGAACCAGATCAAGCCCCTTGCGGCGATATAAACGCAGCAAATACTGCACCTGATTGACGCTGAGTTTTGAACGTTGTGCCGCTTCGTTCGCGGTTTGACCGTCATTCCAGGCGAGGAGCGCAAGCGCTCGCTGACGGATCGCCCCGGTCTCGGTCTCGGCAAGCTGCTGCAATCGTTGTTCGTCTTCGGGGGGCAGCAGCGCCCGATGCCCTTTTGCCATTATGGTCGCTCCAATACGCGGAAAATCATCATTTTTAATGACGAAAGGTAGTATAGCACGACGCCGGGATCGGTTACAATGGCGCGAACATGGCATACCGATCAGTATGGACTGATCCGAGTGTCTCTGGATTTGTGAGGAGGTTTGTATAGTGCCCGGAATTAACCATCTGGCAATTGTGGTCGAGAACATGGATCAAGCGCTCACCTTCTGGCGGGATGCGCTTGGGCTGCCTTTGGCGAAGTTGGAACGTAACGAGGGCGAAGAAGTCAACATCGCTTTTTTGCCTCTCGACGCGGGTGAAATTGAACTGCTTGCGCCGATCAATGAGACCAGTGGTGTGGCTAAGTACCTGCAAAAACGGGGTGCGGGGCTGCATCATGTATGTATTCAGGTCGAGGACATTGATGAGACCATGCGTCGTCTGGTTTCGTTTGGGGTGCAGTTGATCAATGATGTGCCCAAGGTCAACGAGGAGGGAACCCGCTACTGTTTTATTCACCCCCGCAGCGCTTTTGGGGTATTGGTAGAACTGTACCAGTTGAATCCCCACCGGGGCAACGCCTAGCCATTTTTTGCAACGGCTGAGTGCTGGCGCTTAGCCCTCATCCCCCTGTCCCCCTTCTCCTGCACGCGGGAGACGGGCACCGCGCAGCGGTCGCAAGGGGGCATGAGGGCAAGTATGTAACGCCTGCTTGGTTTTTCTTGCAAACGCCCTGATCACCTTTCTTCCCAAAGATGCGCGAACCCATGTGTTGTCATATACTTGGAGAGAATAATTAAAGCGCTGTATACGGGTGTTGAGGGACTTATGGCGGACAATATGCTGGTACTGGTCGTGGAAGATGAACCACGAGTCTCACGTTACCTGCGCAGCAGCTTGCAAGCGTCAGGCTATGAGGTGCTGGTCGCAGCCGACGGTGTAAAGGCCCTCGAACTGGTTCAGGGTAACCGCCCTGATTTGATTCTACTGGATCTACGTCTGCCCCGGATGCATGGTCTGGAAGTATTGGAGAACATCCGTAAGCAGCATGAAATGCCCATTATCATCCTCACCGCCAATGATACCGAGGAAGATAAAGTGAAGGCGCTCATGTTGGGCGCTGATGACTACCTGACCAAGCCCTTTGGCACCCGCGAACTTCAAGCGCGGATTGTGGCCGTGATGCGGCGCTACAAACAGACCGAAGTGCCTGTTGAACGCACCACTCTTTACCAAAACGGCGATCTGCGCATCGACTACACAGCCCGTCAGGTGATGGTGGGCAGCCAATCCGTTCATCTCACCCCAACCGAATATCGACTGCTGGTCACAATGGCTGAAAATACCAACCGGGTCTTGACCCATGATTATCTACTTTCCCATGTGTGGGGGGCAGAATATTCGGAGGATGTACATATCCTTCGGGCGACGATCTGGCGGCTGCGTCAAAAAGTGGAGCATGATCCAACCAACCCCAACTACATTCTCAATGAGCCGGGGGTAGGCTATCGCATGGTCAAACGTGAAGAAATTGGATGAAGTGGAATAGGACTGCGACAGGCAGCCTCAGTTTTTTTGCATCAGAAGTCGGGTGTTTATGAAAAATATCAGGAGCATCATCAATGGCTGTTGACATTAAGGGACAAAATGCAGTTATCACTGGCGCATCGCGGGGAATCGGGCGGGCGGCTGCGCTGGCCCTTGCACGGGAAGGGGTAAATGTGGCGGTAACTGCCCGCAGCGCTGATCAACTTCTTGATCTGGTTAAAGAATGCCGAGACTTAGGGGTGAAGGCCGAAGCCTTCCCCGCAGAAGCCACCGAAGCAGCTTCGGTGTATGCTGCACGGGATCAGATTTTGGCGGGCTTTGGGCATATTGAGATATTGGTCAACAACGCTGGTGTTGGGCGCTATGGCCCTCTTGGGGAACATACCGTCGAAGATTATGACTGGATGATGAATACCAATATGCGCTCTACCTTCCTCTTCACCCATGCCTTTGTACCGGGCATGATCGAGCGCAAAAGCGGTTGTGTCATTGTGGTCTCCTCTCAGGCCGGGGTGAATGGCTTCCCCAATGAGGCCGTCTACTGTGCCACCAAACACGCACAGGTAGGTTTCGCCTGTGCCCTTGATGGTGAACTACGCCCTCACAATATCAAAGTGAGCATCATTGCTCCCGGTGGAGTACGCACCACCTTTGCCTTTGGTACAGGGCGTACTGAAGATATGCCCGCCCTTGAATACATGCTTGAAGCCGACGATGTGGCCGATGCTATCGTTTTTGCGGCAAAACAGCCCCCCAAGAGCCGTCTGTTGATGATCGGGATGCGCCCCATGAGCGAAAAGCTCTATGGTGGAGCCTAAGACAGTCTGAGGAATCACCGCACCTCATGGGGAAGGCAGCAGCTTGTACCCTCATCCCCCTAGCGACCGCTTCGCGGTGCCCTTCTTCCGCGTGCGGGAGAGGAACCGGGGCAGAGGGCTATCGCCCAACCCGAAAATTTACTGTTGCCCCCTCAGCCGATTTCAGGCTGAAGGGGGTAGTAGATTTGCCCTCTGGAAAAGGGGACAAGGCGAAAATGCGGACCCCACCCCTGTTAAGGTCTAATAGATGGCGTTGTACTTACCGCCGATCTGCACCATCGCTTTTTGCAGCACATCTCGTTTGATCTTGAGGTTGCTGCCGCCTTTGCCGCCTTGACCGTTGTTGGTGGTGGCAAGCCACAAAGGATCGTCCACGATATAGCCGCTGTCGTTGTAACCGGAAACGACTAACCAATGCCACCCTTGATCTACCCCGGTGGACAAATGCACCGGGAACTGAAGTTCTTTGTAGTCCACCAGCAAGATCACCGGCCGGCCCGATTCTAACGGCGCACGCAGCCCGTCCACATTGGCAAACGAGGTATCAACTTTGAGCGTTAGCCCAAACTGCCCCGCAAGCCACACCAATTGACTGGCGCTGGTTTTGCCCGAAAGTTTGGCGTGCAGTTTTTTGACCGATTGATCACCACCCATGCCATAGTAACGCAGCAGCATCAGCACACAGGCCTGACCACAGTCATTGTTGCCACTGCCCTTTTCGTCAATCTGGGTGATCCAGTCCAAGGGCAGCAGTTTTTCACTCTCAACTGGAACGGGGGTCATGCCTTTGATCACATTGAGGATCGAGCGTCGCTGCTCAGGGGTTAGGTTGGGCAGGCTGCTGATCGCCGGCCCAGCAAAGAGCGCTTGACGGTCATTGGCGATGCTAGACAGCCCAGCGCGTACAATCCACTGCCAAAACTCATCACGTTCCCCCGCAGCACGGGCAGATTCCCAAAAGGCATTGATCACGTCCTGATTGGTGAATTTGCCAATCACCCCTTCATCTTCAGGCTTGGGGATGCTTAGGTCTTCGCCTGCCAAAGCCCGTTTCACCAGCGATTTTTGCTCTGGGCTAAGCCCCGGCAGTTGATCAACATCCGGGCCGGTGTAGGGGCGCTGACGGTCTGTGGCCAGATAGGCAAGGTTGGCGCTTACCACCCAGTTCCAGTAATTGTGTTTTTCGCCTGCGGCCTCTGCGGCAAGCGCAAAAGCATTGATCACATCCTGATTCTTGTACGGCGTTAAAGGTTGGGGATCAGGGTTGGTCTTGCGGCGGGGATTGGGGATTTTGATAGTTTTGATCACATCAAGCGCGGCGTTGGGCATCTTTTTGCCGTAAACGTAGAGGGATACCCCCGGTGCTTTGACCCGGTGGGGGCCACTAAAGGCGTACTCGGCAGCACGTTTGATCTCGTCCACATCCTCCAGTTCATAGACCTGAAGCATGGGCACAACAGGCAGTCCATATTCCTCCAGCGCGGTGAAAGCATTCTCCACGGCCTGCTCGGGGGCAACCCCAAAAAGGCGGTGATAGGTCATGGGGTGCAGGCTGTCAATGTTAGGCAGCCAGCGGGAGATAAAGATGCTGCGGGGATGGCCCCCACGTGCATCCAAACAGAGTCCCAAGTGGAATTTATCAGGGATGCGCAGTCGAATCTGCTCACCCATCAACTGGGCCACTTGTGCGCCCCCCTGAAAATAGCTGCTGCCCACTTCCACATCCATGATGAAGGATTTCACACCCTCCACCAAACAAATATCGGAGATCAAAGCGACCTCCGCCTGAACGTTCAACCCCCGTACCACAGACCAAGCGTGAAAATCGATCTCCGCTTGGGCGCATTTATCGATCCAACGTTTCACATCATCCAGTGAGGCTAAACGCAGATCTTCCTTAGCCGAAGTATCGTAACGCCCCTGCCAAAACTCACCGTTGTTGGTTTTGGCGAAGATCGCTCCTACACCAGCATCCCTCAGTTTGCGGAGCAGGTCGTCAAGGGTCGTCTCGACCACATTACGCCCGTCCCAATGCACTGCTGCGATCACACCATCATAAGGTGTCCCCATCTTTGCTTCCTCTTTCTTAAGGGATTTTTCTTCCTGCTCACGAATGATGTCGGCGTTGGCAGCGGACGCAAGTTCAAAAAACTTGGCGAACACCGCCCCTTTGGGCTGACTGTTGTGATCGACGATGCCCGCGTTACGCATCACATCGCCCCATGCAAACCAGATCACCACCGGTACACGGGCGCTAAAGCGGGTCTTGATCAGGTTGTAAATGCCCTCCATATAGGTGGTGACCATCCCAAACTGCTCTGGGGGAAAGGGAATCTGTTCTGAAATGCCAATTTCGGTAATCCACAAAGGGATGTTGGGGAAAGCGTTGGTGAAAGTACTGAGGTATCCATCAAGTTTGCCAAACCAGCCGCCCCAAGGGGGTTTTTGGGGAAAATTGGGCGTCCACTGTCCATAAGGATGTATCCCAATGGCATCTACGGGCAGCGTGTTGTTGAGCGCCGTCCGTACCTTTTTGAGGTAATTCACGGCATCGCCAACACCGGAAGCCAAACCGCCCAACACTATGAGCGCATCCGGCGCACGGGCTTTGATCTCCCGACTGGTCATCATCAGGACACGGGCGAAATCCCCTTCAGGCACAAATATCGACGCCTGACCATGAATATCGCCCTCGTTCCAGATTTCGTAGGCAACACTTTTGCCTTGATAATGTTCCGCAATTTTGCCACAGGCTTGGGCAAAGCCCTGTGCGTAGGCGTTCCAATCGCCGTTATCCCACGGCCCATTGCCCCAGTATGTTTCTTGATTCAAGACAAAGAGGGTCTGTGCGCCAACCCCGTTATGCTGTGCCACAATGGGATCATAGGCGCTAAAAGCCTGTTCAATGGTACGATGCTCCGCATCAGCCCGAAAAACGATGCGTGCCCACTTCACATCTTTGAGCGCATTGGGGTTGCTCGGTTGTCCACCGGGCGCGCTCGGATTCAAATTGATCCCTAACTGAACCATAACCAACCTCCGCCAAGAACGATGAACCGCTGCAAGGCAAACAAGAGGCAGTAAATGCAGTTAAGGATCATTGTATTTGAGTTGGAAGCGGACGCAACCTTGTGATAAGGCGGACATTCGACGGGTCACCTACGCAAGGTGGATGATCACCCCTCGGATCGGACCTCAACCAAACCAATAGGGGATAGGGTAAACGAACGAGTCTTGCGCAAATCCGGTAGTGTAGATGCTGCTGTTACTCAGTGGAGATTGTCCCTTAACTGCGATCCGACTACAATTAGAAAGAGATTGAGCATTGAGCGGAGCAATGGCATGTGGCTTCTCGTTGAAGACGACCCCGATATTCGTACCATTGTGGCAATGATGATGACCGTCTGGGGGGAAGAGCCGCTCGCTTTTCCCGATGGACGGGCGGCATGGTCGTGGTTGGACACGGTTGAAACAGGCTCCCACACAGGGACCCTTCCAGAACTGGCCTTGATGGACATTCGAATGCCCGGTTATACAGGGGATCAGATTGCGGCGCGGATTCGGATGATCCCCGCGCTTAAACATATCCCGATCATCCTCATGACCGCGTTTAACAAGTCCGATGATGAGGTTGAAGCGCTGCGTAAAACAGCAGGTATCGATTATTTCCTGAACAAACCGCTGCCGGACATGGACGATTTTCGGGATACCCTTTACCGGGTGCGTGATCAGCGTCTGGCCAAGCAAACACAAGCGGCACAAGCAGCCCCACCACCGGCTGTAGAGCCTACACCTGCCCCCGCGCCAGTCTCGGAAACTCCGCCACAGTCACCCCTGCCACCATCGGCCCTGATGGTACCGGAATCAACAGCACTTACCGTCTCCCCTGCCCCGGCCCCTCAGGGGACGGAACCGGCAGCGGATCCACCGGTGCCACCTGCCAATCCTGTGAGTGATCAGCCCAAAACCGAGTAGGAAGGCCCATGAATGCTCTCCCCTGCTGATAATACCCCCCTTGACCTCGAACAAGAGGGTGCCATACGCGGCTTTTTGCGGATGGTGGACGATTTGGGAACCTCCACCGAACGCTTCTTCAGTCGTTTGTACCGGGGTTTGATGCGTAAACAGCAGGGCAGCCATGGAGAGCGTGACCCGCAGTCGGAGCAGATTGCCACACTCCGCCGCGAAAACCGCGATCTGATGACCCGAATCAACCGGATGCAGACTGCCAGTTCAAGGCTAAAGGCGGTCTTTGAGCGGATTAGCGAAGGGGTCATCATGCAGTCCCCAGAGGGGCGCATCGTCCTGATGAATGATGCCGCTACCAAGCTGCTGGGCAGCATCAAGGCCTTTTGGGATTCCGAACTGGGGCGCATGTTCCGCCGGGTGCAAGATGCCCATCCCCTTGCAGAAGGCGAAGAAGTGACCCCTCTTGGTGAACCGATGCGGGTTCAGATCAATGATCGTATTTTGGGGGCGACCATTGCGGCCGTCTCCGCCCCTGATGGTCTGCCACTGGGTACTTTGATCGTCCTCCGCGACGTGACTCGTGAAGCCCTCGCGGATCGGATCAAAGATCAGTTTGTAACCCAGATCACCCATGAGCTGCGCACCCCACTCACCTCGATCAAAGGCATGAGTGATGTCCTGCTTAATGCGCCCCCAGATAAACCCGCCAACCGTAAATTTTTGGAGGCAATCGCTCGCAACGCGGCGGTGCTAGATCGGATGATCGTGGAGCTGCTTGATCTCTCTGAGATCAGCGCCGGGTCATTTTCGGTCCGTGAAGAGTCCTTGCGCCTCGATCTGTTGGTACATGATACGGTCAAAGCCCGCGAAGCGCAGATCAAAAAGTCCAGTTTGCAGGTTGGGGTGATGGTTGCGGATTCGCCCGATCTGACCATCAATGGGGATGCCCAGCGGCTTTTGTGGGCCCTTGGTCACCTGCTCGACAATGCCCTGAACTACACCCTACGGGGAGGCAGCATTTCAATCCGGGTGGGGCGGCTCAAAAAAGATCATGTCCTGATCGAGGTGATCGACTCAGGGGTGGGTATCAGCGAATACGATCAGGCTCACGTTTTTGAGCGATTTTATCGAGGTCAGGCCAAAACGACCGACGGTAAAACCCTTGATCCGCGTGGCTTAGGGCAGGGGCTGTTCATCGTGAAAGCGGTGGCAGAAGCGCACGGCGGGTATGCCGCCGTCTCAAGTGAGATCGGCGCGGGCAGCAAGTTCACCATTGGGCTTCCTCGGCGGTCGCACTAGCCACCCTTGAAAGTCCTCTTTATCCATCAGGTTTTTGTGACCACCGCTGAACCCGGTGGAACCCGTCATTTTGAGTTTGGGCGGTACTTGATCACTCAGGGCGATTCCTTCACGGTGATCGCCAGCCCGGTCAATTACCTCACGGGCAAGCGCACCCATCCCGAACAGCACGCGCCTCGTTATCAAGAACAGATCGAAGGGATCAAGATCACCCGCGCTTATACCCCTCAGATGCTGCATAAAAACTTCCTCACGCGCCTGTTGACCCACTGGGTATTTGCTCTGGTCGCAGCTTGGGAAGGGCTGCGCACCCCCCAGATCGATCTGGTGATCGGTACAACCCCCCCCTTTTTTCAGCCGCTTTCGGCGTGGATAGTGGCACGCCTTCGGCGCAAACCGCTGCTGCTCGAAGTGCGTGATCTGTGGCCAGAATTTGCTATTGATATGGGGGTCTTGCGCAACCGCCTGATCATCTTTTTGGCCCGTCGATTAGAGCGATTCTTTTATTGTACCGCCGACCATCTTTTGGTAAATTCGCCGGCATATCAGGACTATTTGATCCATAAAGGTATTCCCCCAGAAAAGATCAGCCTAATCCCCAGCGGCACCGATACCACTATGTTCACCCCAGATCAGGATGGGAGCGCGATCCGGGCACGGTATGGATTAGAAGGTAAGTTTGTCATCGTTTATACGGGCGCATTGGGGCTGGCCAATGACCTTGATCTGGCTCTGCAAGCAGCCGATCAGCTTCGAGGTTATGCGCACATTCACTTTTTGCTGGTGGGGGATGGCAAAGAACGCGCCCGACTCGAAGCCGAGTCTGTCCGCATGGGGCTAACCAATGTCACCTTTACCGGGGCCCTGCTCAAGCGCGATATGCCCGCCGTCTTAGCCGCAGCCGATCTTGGGTTGGTGACCCTTCTGCCTATCAAGATGTTCACCACCACTTACCCCAACAAAGTTTTTGACTATATGGCCGCGGGCATTCCTACCCTGCTGGCTGTTGATGGGGTGATCCGTCAGGTGATTGACGCCTCAGAAAGTGGTATATTTGTAACTCCGGGTGATTCAATCGGCTTGTCAAAGGCAATTCTGCGTCTGTGTGATGATTACCAACTGCGCACACAATTGGGGCAGAATGCGCGTGCTTATGTCGTGAAGCATTTTGATCGACAAACACAGGCGAAAGCCTTTTATGCACTGTGCCACACCATGACCACCGCTGCAAAGTGAGGCTGAACATGTACCGGCTTGTGAAACGGGCAATGGACATTCTTGGGGCGCTCGTAGGTCTCTTTTTTGCGGCCCTGCTTTACCCTTTTATCTGGGCCGCCATTCAGCGGGAATCACCGGGACGCATCCTCTTTGCTCAGCAGCGACCGGGGTTACATGGTACAATATTCACATTCTACAAGTTTCGCACCATGCGAGAAGCAACCGATTCTGAAGGGAATCCTCTACCTGATGCGGAACGGATCACGCGCATTGGGGCCTTTTTGCGCAAGACCAGCCTTGATGAACTACCTTCTTTCTGGAATGTTCTTAAAGGTGAGATGAGCCTTGTAGGCCCCCGTCCACTTTTGGTGCAATACTTACCGTTGTATTCGCCAGAACAGGCACGGCGGCACGAGGTCAAACCGGGTATCACCGGATGGGCCCAAATCAACGGTCGGAACGCGATTTCATGGCAGCAGAAATTCGCGTATGATGTATGGTATGTTGATCATCTGAGTCTCTGGCTGGACTTCAAGATCATCCTGCTCACCGTATGGAAAGTCATCCGGCGTGAAGGGATCAATCAGCAGGGGCAGGTGACCATAGAAAACTTCAAAGGCAACCAGACGGCAGCAACGGAACACACTCGATGAAGCAACAAAAGCAAGTCGTCATGCAGATTCCCATGTCCGCACCAGACATTACGCAGCGAGAGATCGACGCGGTCAATACGGTGCTGCGCACCCCCACCCTGAGTATTGGGCCATACATTCAAAAGTTTGAAATGGCGGTGGCTGAATACACTGATAACCAGTTTGGGATCGGGGTGAGTTCAGGCACAAGTGGTCTGCATCTGGCAATCATTGCAGCGGGTATACAGGACGATGATGAAGTCATCACGGCCTCTTTCAGCTTTGTGGCTTCAGCCAATGCGATCCTATATGAACGGGGCAAACCCGTTTTTGTGGATATTGATCCCCAAACGGGCAACATTGATCCCGATCTGATCGAAGCGGCGATCACCCCACGCACCAAGGCGATTATGCCGGTTCATGCCTTTGGGCAGCCAGCGGACATGGATCGGATTGTGGAGATCGCCCACCGTCACAACCTGATCGTCATTGAGGACGCCTGTGAGGCTATTGGGGCGACCTACAAAAATCGAAAGGCCGGGACTTTTGGTGAGGCCGCGGTTTTTGCTTTTTACCCCAATAAACAGATGACCACTGGTGAAGGCGGCATGATCGTCACCAACCGCAGCGACTGGGCAGCGCTTTTTCGCAGTTTGCGCAATCAAGGGCGTGATGTCTTTGACGCTTGGCTGAACCACACCCGTTTGGGATACAACTACCGACTTGACGAAATGAGTGCGGCCCTTGGCGCAGCCCAGATGACCCGTATTGATGAACTGCTGAGCAAGCGCGAGCAGGTGGCCGAATGGTACAACCAGCGGATCGACGATATTCCCGGCATCAAAAAACCCTTTATCGCTTCGACCACCACCCGCATGAGTTGGTTTGTGTATGTGATCCGCTGCGGCAGCCTCAACCGAAATACCATCATGCATCATCTGCACGAGGTGGGCATTCCCTCCCGCCCCTACTTCAATCCCATTCATCTCCAGCCCTTCTACCGGGATCGTTTTGGCTGGAAACGCGGTGACTTCCCCCATACCGAAAAGGCCGGCGAGACCTTTTTAGCCCTGCCCTTCTCCGGGGTCATGACCGAAGATCAGGTCGATTTTGTCTGTTATCATCTGCGTCAAGCAGTCGAAATGGCATCGGATGAGGAGTGATCCCCTCAGTACGGGCAGAGACACGCCGGGACTCCGCCACCTAGCAACAAGGCCAAAGGGGGAGGATTCCTGAGGTGTCAAGAACCCTTTTGACACGGCGTTATGAGCTTGGGTCAATCCTCGGCTCAGGTGGTATGGGGGTTGTTTACCGCGCCCATGATCGCCTCACAGGGCATGAGGTTGCCCTCAAACGTATCCTTCTGCCTAACGCTGAAGAAAGCGCCCCTCTCTGGCAGGGATTCCGCACGCAATTGCAGGCCGATCAGCGCCCCACCCTCGGCCTCAACCAGACTTCTGATCCCCGCTATAGTGAGCAGTTTCGGCGCGTGCTTGCGCACGAATTTCAGACCCTTTCGGGGCTGCGCCATCCGCATATCATCAGTGTCCTTGATTACGGCTTTGATGAGGGCAAACAGCCATTTTTCACGATGGAACTGATCCCTCAGCCCCAGACCATCATTGAATATGGATGCGATCAGCCGCTAGAAGTGAAACTGAAGCTGGTCGGGGAGATGCTTCAAGCGCTCGTTTATCTTCATCGACACGGCATTTTGCACCGCGATCTCAAACCCGGCAACGTCCTCGTCGCCAATGGTGCCATCAAGTTGGTGGACTTTGGGCTGGCCTCTCTGGTAGAGCGCACTCAGGCGGAAACCGTAGGCACTTTGGCCTACCTCTCCCCGGAAGTCCTTCGGGGAAACCTTGCGACCGAACGCTCCGACCTTCACTCGGTGGGCCTGATCGCGTATGAACTGTTTGGGGGGGTGCATCCTTTTGTGGGCGATTCACCCTCACGTTTGATCGACAACCTTCTCTCCGCCCAAGCTGACATTCACCGGCTTCAGTTGTCCTTAGGGCTGCGTACCTGTCTCGCCCGCCTGCTAGAGAAGAATCCCGCAGATCGTTTTGCCAGCGCCTTTGAAGCGCTGAAGGTTTTTATGGCTGAGGACAAAAGCCCGATCAAAGCCGAGACCGAACCGATCCGCGAGAGTTTCCTTCAATCAGCCCGATTCATCGGGCGGGCACGCGAAGTGGAAACCCTGACCGAATCCCTTAACAGGCTTGAGCAGGGCGAAGGTGGGGTGTGGTTGGTAGGTGGCGAAAGCGGGGTGGGCAAATCCCGCTTGCTTAATGAGATTCGGGTATCTGCCCTCGTGCGTGGGCTTCAGACCGCATCGGGTGAGGTCTCCGATGAGCAGGGCGCACCTTATCGCCTCTGGCGTGAGGTCGTTCGGCGGATGGCGCTCAATGTTGAGCTTTCCCCTTTTGAAGTCACCGTACTGCAAGCTATTGCGCCTGATCTGCCTCGTTTGGTGGGAGTACAGCCTGAGATCATCCCGCCTTTGCCGCCTGCCGCAGCCCACTCCCGTTTGTATGGAGAAGTGGCGGGGCTGCTGGCTAAACAGCCCAACCCCGTCCTGATCACCCTCGAAGATGTTCAATGGGCCGACTCCAACAGCCGTGGGCTTTTGCGCTGGCTGCCCAAACAGCCGAGTCTCGGACGGGTGTTGTTCATCGCTACCTTTCGGGTGGATGAGAACGCCGCACTGCCAGCGGAACTCCCTGAGGCGCAGACCCTGATTCTGCCCCGCTTTGAGATGCCAGATATTGCCCGCCTGACCGAGTCTATTTTGGGTCAAAATGAAGTACGCCCCAAGGTGATGGATTTTTTGGTGCGCGAGACGGAGGGCAACGCCTTCTTTCTGATCGAAGTCATGCGCGCCCTTGCCGAGGAAGTGGGGCAGCTTGACCGGGTGGCCCAGATCACCCCGCCCCTGAACATCAGTACCGCCAATCTTGCGCGCATCATCCGGCGGCGCTTAGCCCGTATCCCCGAATGGGCCTATCCAACCCTCGAATTGGTGGCCGTGATGGGCCGATTTATCGATCTGAAGGTGCTGGAAGCGGTGGGCTACCGGGACATCGATCACTGGTTGAATCAATGTGCCGAAGCGGCCGTGTTAGAAGTTCAAAATGAGCAGTGGCGCTTCGCCCATGACAAACTGCGCGAAGGGGTGCTGGCGAACCTTGATCCGGTGCGTCGTTCCAGCCTCCACCAGACAGTGGGAATGGCTGTCGAAAAAGTCTACAGCGCCGATCTCGGGCCTTATTATGTTGATCTTGCCTATCACTTTGCTCAGGGGCAGAACTTACCCAAAGAACGTTATTACTGCCTGCTGGCTGGCAAACAAGCGGCATCTCAATATGCCAATACGCAGGCGGTGGCGTACCTGACCCGCGCTCTTGATCTCACCCCGCCAGATGATCTGTCCCTTCTTTACGAGATTCTGAGCGCACGTGAGCGTATTTATGACTTAACGGGCGCCCGTGAACTTCAGTATCAAGACCTGCTGGTGATGGAACAAATTGCCGTGCATTTGAACCATCTTCACCTTCACGTTGAGGTGCGCCTGCGCCGCTGCGCTTATCATGAGATGATGGCTCAGTTCCGCGAAGCCATGCAGGCTGCCCATGAGACCATTCAACTGGCGCGCCAGACCGGACAGATCGATTTGGTGTGTCAGGCGCACTTTCACTTGGGGCGGATTCTGCGGCGGCTAACACGTTTTGAAGAATCGCTGGCGAACCTCGAAGTGTGCATCAACCTCGCCCGTGAGCATCATCTGCTGCATCAAGAGAGTAATGGGCTTCGGGCATTTGCCTATACCCTCCGGGATATGGGGCGCGAACGGGAGGCGATCCCGCTCCTGATCCAGTCGATAGAGATCGCCCACAAGCAGGGCGATCTGATCGGACGAGGCTGGGGCTTAGGACTGTTGGGTTATGCGCAAGTCACCATTGGGGAGACTCTTCAGGGTATCCAGAACATCCAGCAGGCGCTTCAGATTGCCCGCAACACCGGTGATCGCTGGGGTGAGGGATGGATGCTCCTTGTGATGGGTGGGATGCAGAGCCATCAGGGGAAGTTGAGGACGGCTCAGGCTGCTTTTGAAGGGGCTTATCGCAACTGCCGTGAGATCGGTGATCTGGTGGGCCAAAGCGCCAGTTTACTGGCCCTTACTGACATCTGTCGTATGACCGGGAATCTTGAGGCCCAGCGCCCCTATTTTGATGAAGTCATGGCGATCACCCGCCGGATCGGTAACACCCAAGCAGAAGTATGGGCACTGCTGAATCATGCCGGGCTGCTCACCCTCATTGGGCGGGCTGAAGAAGGTCTCAACTTTGCCCAAGAAGCAGTTCAGGTGGCCCAAGCCGCCAGCTTCACCATTGGGCAAATGGAATCATTGGTCAAAGTTGGTCACGCGCTGGCCGCTTTGGAATTATGGGAACAGGCCGTGGACGCTTACCAGCAAGCGCTGAGCTTTCGAGAGTCGCTCTCTGCTGAGGATGCGCTGGCCCGCACCCTCGAACCGCTCTCCGGCTTAGCCCAAATCGCGTTGTCGAGCGGTGATCAGGCTGGCGCACTGCGTTGGCTGCAAGCGCTGCTGGGGTTTGTGATGGACAATCCCGATCTGCCCGGTGATGATCCCCTGCGAGTCTATTGGGCCTGTTACCAAGTCCTTAAAGCCGTTGGTGATGCCCGCGCCGTTCCTCTTTTGAATCGGGGGCACGCTGAGTTGATGCGATTTAGTGCCGATCTGGAGGAGTCCACCCGCAGTCGGATGCTGACCGTTATTGGGCTGTATCGAGACCTACACGCGGCATGGCTTCACGAGAATGGACACAACCGCCACGCCTCTAGTCAATCTTGATCAACAAACAAGCCCCTGCCGTATCTTTTACGGCGATCTGGGGTAAATAGATTCAACTAAATAGATTCAATAGGGTAAGCCCTCTCCCAATGATCGAACCCTTTTGTGGTTATCCTGCTAAACTCGATATACCCTATGTGCATTGTCACCAATATCTGTTACAATGGCGTTTTTAGAAATGGAGCGCCCACTGTGTATGGGCGCAGCAAGGTAAAAAAAGAACATGACCGAAAAAGAACGTCCCCCTGCCCGTGAGGGCATCAAGCTCAACGAAGATTGGCTCGCCACCATTGTGGGGCTGATCCTCACCCTCGTGATCGCAATTGGCGGCATCGCCTCGATCCCCTATCCACTGTTTAAGCTGTTTTAAACCTCTGCTCAAAAGGAACATCACATGACCACTTCAAATCCTCCGGCTGGTGCTGCCCCCCAGACCCCAGCGCGCCCTGATACACGCCAGTGGGCAGGGCAGTTTGTGATCGGGACCATCGTGCTTATCCTACTCACCTTGTTGGTTGCCGAACTTGATGGGGCTATCGCCAAAGCTTTCAAAGCGAACGGCTTTAACAGCAACCCTCTCGAATACCCTTTAACCGCAGTGGTGGTGGGGTTGGTGGTGAACTTCCTGCTGCGGGCCACGGGTCGGTACGAGTGGATTCGCCCGGCGGTGCGCACCGAGTTTTACCTGAAGGTGGGTTTGGTGCTGTTGGGCGCACGGATCAGCTTCGGTGATCTACTGGCGACTGGTGCAGGCGGCCTGATTCAGGCGGTTATCATGGTGGGGTCCGTTTTTACCTTCACATGGTGGTTGGGCGGCAAACTCAAACTGCACGATACCCTTCGGGCAGTGATGGCCTCGGCAGTTTCGATCTGCGGCGTCTCCGCGGCCATTGCAGCCGCGGGCGCAGTTCAGGCCCGTAAAGAAGAAGTGACCTATATCGCCACACTGGTGATCCTGACCGCCCTGCCTCTGATGCTGCTTATGCCCGTGTTGGCTGGTGCCTTCCAACTGACCCCGACGGTTGCGGGGGCATGGTTTGGGGGCAATATTGACACCACCGCCGCAGTGGTGGGCGCAGGCACGATCTTTGATCCCAAAGCGCAGGAGATCGCCGCAGTAGTCAAACTGACTCAGAACGTGCTGATCGGCTTTGCGGCTTTTGGTCTGGCCATCTATTTTGCAACAGTGGTCAAAAAGGGCGAAGGTGAAGCCCGTCCCGGCTTAGGGGTAATCTGGCAGCGCTTCCCCAAGTTTGTGTTGGGCTTTGTGCTGGTTTCGCTACTGGTCTCAGTGGGGCTGATCAGCAAGGACTCGGCGAAGGTGATCGACACCGCCTCGAAGTGGTTATTTACCCTTTCCTTTGTGTGTATCGGGCTGGATTTTTCGCTCAAAGACCTCAAAGAAGCCGGTTGGCGCCCGATTGCGGTGTATCTGGCTGCGACAGTCTTTAATACGGTTCTGGCCTTGGGGGTAGCTTACGTGATCTTTGGGGTGATCTTCCCCCGATAGATCCGTCTCTCGCTTTGAAAACACACCCGCACATCCAAACAGGATGTGCGGGTTCCTCGATGATGTGTCCCTTACCCGAGACACAAGGGGCATCTGGTCGTTAAGCGGTGAGTGGCTTAGACGCGCTTGATGTTGATGCTGCGGGGCTTGACCGCTTCGGCTTTGGGCAGGGTCAGGGTCAGCACCCCATTTTCAAAGGTGGCATCAACTTTATCCGCCTCAATAGGGGTGTTGATGGTCAGGGTGCGTTCAAACTTGCCCCATACCCGCTCCTGAAGCAGATAGTTCTGGCTGCCCTTCTCCATGTTTTCACGCTTGAACTCGCCTTTGATGGTGAGGGTATCGCCCTCAAGGGTGATGCTCACATCTTCTGGCTTCAGCCCCGGAATATCCGCTTTGAGCACCAATGCATCCTGTGTCACATAAGCATCGATGGGCAGGGCCCACCCCTGACGGGTTTCGCGTCCCCGGGTGAAAGCTTCGTTCATCAACTGATCCATCGCCTCGCGCATGGTGATCAGGTCACGGACAGGGTTCCAACGGGTCATTGCAGACATTTTTACCTCCATCACATTTCACTTGGGTTTGGTTAAAGACGTTACTGTCCCAAAGGATAGATCAGGTGTATAAGAGCTGTGTCAGCAATCCGTAGGAGATCGATCAGAGCTGCGTAAACGTTTTATCAGAAGCCATCCGAAGTTCGAATCAGTGCTCAGCGTGACTGCTTGCGGGTGCGAGGAGTATCCGCCTCAGTATCGTTCGTCTCGCCGGAATCCTCATCTTTATCATCTTCGTACACCACTTCGCCATCATCAGAGAGGCGGGCGCGGCGCTTAGGTTTTTCAAAGTCGAGATGTCCCAAACGGGCCCGTTCGCGCTCGATCTCGCGCTGGATGAAGCGTTCGCGGGCCTCAACCCCCCGGCCTGCTTCGTAATAAACTTTCATCCAGTGGGCAATCAGGCCGATCCCCCAACCAAACATCACCGCCAGCGGCCACGGAAGGGCCAAGAGGCTGAACGGAAAATCGTTCATGACGATCCCGATCTGATCGAGGATAAAGGGAATGATCGCCCACACTGCCCATATTCCTAGATTCACAAGGATATAAATGACGAGGTGCATGTTGAACTCGCGGCGCGCCTGAAGTTTTTTCTCGGCGCGTCTGCGGATGGCTTCAATATCAAAGTTATCGGACATCTTTCAGCCTTTTGAAGGTAGGGATGAATCGGTTGCAGGGTTAACGACGGCGGGTTTGGCGCGAGTCTTCTTCTTCAGAGGTCTCGCTGCTTTCGTCTTCATAGACCAGTTCACCGTCATCGGAGAGGTGGGCGCGGCGTTTGGGCTTCTCAAATTCGACCGCTCCCAAACGGGCCCGTTCCCGTTCGATCTCACGCTCGATAGCAGCCTCCCGTCGGGAGGCTAACTTCTCGTTGGTTTCAAAATAGGTTTCAAGGGCATCAGCGACAATGCCGATCCCCCACGCGAACATGATGATGAGGGGCCATGGAAAGCCGGTAGGGGTGGTTGAGAACCAGATAAACCACAACAGCAAGTGAACTGCAATGTAAATCCCGACATGGACGTAAAATTCCTGCCGTTTTTTGTGGCGCTTCTCAATCTTTGCCCGGATCGCTTCTGGATCAAAGTTGCTCATGGTGTTTTTCTTTCCGCCTCACTCCAGCTTAGGCAGTCGTAGCCGACTTTGAACGGAACATCGCCTGAAGGTCAGGATAAACCGTCCAAAAAGCGACCCACCAACTGCCAAACCACGACATGACCCCATAAACGGCGATGAAGGTGTGCCCATTCATCAAGCCAATGACCACCAGAAGCAGGCAGTACACGCCCCACATGAGGTCCGCCACAACGCCCATATCGGCCCGAAGGCGGTAGGTGCTGCGCTGGGTTCCAGCACTGCCCCATTTTGGGGTGCGCAGAAATTCGCCACGCTGCCCCAAGACCGCTTTGATCACTGCCCGTAGGGTGTTCATGGCCATACCCGCACCAATCACTTGGCATAGGACGACCGCAGCAAAAGCGCGCCAATGCCGCCGTCCAACCAACACCTGACTCATGATAAAAAAGAGGGTTGGGGCGATGGTCACTGGCCCGATATAGTCGATCAGACTGAGGGGCATGATCAAGCCCGGCACCCGCCGCACCAACTCGTTCAGGAAAGGGTAGGAGATCATCAGGAAGGCCATGGTGGGGGTGACCAGCGGCCCCAACAGGTGGATGGTCGCCTGAATTTTGGCAAGCAGGGGATAACGACTGCGCCAAATGTCCGGCAGCAGCAGGCGCGCACATTCGATACTGCCACGCTGCCAGCGTTCCTGTTGACGGCGGAAGGCAGTCATGGTTGGGGGCAGTTCCGCCGGTGAAGCCACATCATCGCGGTAAAGCCCATGCCAACCGCGCAGCCACGCCCGGTAACTTAGGTCGAGGTCTTCGGTGAGGGTGTGATCCTTCCAACCGCCGGCATCAATAATCGCAGAACGACGCCAGATTCCGGCCGTGCCGTTGAAGTTGAAAGCGAATCCCCCTCGTGATCGGGCGTACTGCTCGATCATAAAGTGCGAATCAATAGCCACTGCCTGAAGGCGGGTAAGCCATGAAGCGTTTAGGTTGAGATGCTCCCACCGCGCCTGCACAAAGGCCGCTTTGGGATCATTCAGCAGCAGCGGCAGGGTCTCCATCAAAAAGTCCGGGGATGGCAAAAAGTCAGCGTCAAAGATGGCGATGAATTCACCTTCCACCTGAGGCATGGCCGCTGCCAGCGCGCCGGCCTTGTAACCTCTGCGGTCGGTGCGGTGAATATGTTCGATCCGAACCCCCCGGGCCTGCCACGCGGCCACTTGTGCAGCCACGATCTCACGGGTGTCGTCGGTGGAGTCGTCCAAGATTTGAATCTGGAGTTTATCGCCGGGGTAGTCCAACGCGACCACTGCATCAATCACCCGCTGGCTTACATAACGCTCGTTAAACAGCGGCACTTGAACCGTCACCATCGGTAGGTTGGTGATAGGTAGTGCCTTCAGCCGCTTGCGCCGCCACAAGGTGATGATGATCATAAAATACAAATTCACGCCGTAACCGATCAACAGCGCGAATAGGGGGATATAGATGATGAGCAGGACAAGTGTCAACGCCCACATGTAGACTGCACGCCTTTACTGGTTCATCTGGTCCGGCGATACATCATCGCCTGCACGCTCAACCCAGAATGATTGCTAGAAGCAAAAAAATGAACACAAGCGGGCCATTATATCAATACGCAAAGACTGCGTACAGCGTTGCTTCCATGTTGGGCAGCATCCGCACTTGAAAAAAACATCCTCCTTTGTGGGATAGGCACAAAAGGGAGAATGCACCCTTAAACGGACCGATTTTTTTGTCACTGTAGGCATTACACCATTGCCCTCATCACCTGACCCACCTGTAGCGCAGCGCTTACCCGATGGGCAAAAAGGGAGTGGGATTGCTGAGGGCGCTCCCACAGGCTGTCCTTTCCTCAAAGAAGGGGCAACGTGATTCAATGGCAAGAATGCTACACTGATCTTACGAGTGTATCGCGTTTAGGTTGTGGTTTCCACAAGTGCACGTTCACCAACCGAACGATTATGGAATTTTTCCGCCTCGGCGCAGGTATTCTTCAGGGACGCTATTGAGGCGTTCGCCTTTTATTGCGGTTTCCTTGAAGTTTGAGCTATTAGCGGGGAGATTGAGGGGAAGCCTTGTCCTGTTCACCAACATTAGCCCTCATCGAGTCCGGGATCATCGTCCCCACTTTGACCGATTGATAGC
>JACSRJ010000059.1 GCA_014879835.1 Anaerolinea sp. | reverse complement strand
TGGTATTTTTATGAGGGTCAGTTGATGAAAGGTGATTGTGCTGTCTCTGCTTAAACAACCCATGGTGAGGCTGTTTTTGGCGGCGCTGGCGCTGGTCATCACCCTGATCTTTAACCTTTTGCCCGGAACTCCGGGGTCGCTCATTGTGCGTGCTTCAGGATTCTTTGGAGGAACTGACGCCACTGACGCCAACGCTCACATCTTCCTCTTTTTGGGCTTAACCTCCACATGGTATCTTGCCGCCACGCTCTTTTTTTCAGCCCGGATTGCCTGCCGGGTGGTGATGGGGTTAGGTATGATGCTGGGAACAATCACGGAACTCGCACAGCGTTTTGTGCCAGATCGGGGAACGACCCTGCTTGACCTTCTCGCCAACTGGACAGGGGTTATGCTTTTTGGGATCGGATTTACCTTCTATTTTTGGATGCAGCGCAAACGAACACAACAGAGGGCATGACTCGATGCCAGCATGGTATACCCTTCGCAGCAAACCGCATAAAGAAATACAGGTTCACGATCAACTGGTGAACAAAGGGATTGAGACTTATTATCCGTTTTTTCGGGTGAAACCGGTGAACCCTCGGTCGGCAACCATACGGCCTTTTTTTCCGGGGTATCTGTTTGTGCACATCGATCTGGATGAGACCGGCTCAAGCCCGTTGTTGTGGCTTCCCGGTGCGATTGGTTTGGTGCAGTTTGGCGATTATGCGCCGCCCCTGCCCGATCACTTTATCGCCAACTTGCGCAGTCGAATCGCTCAGATTGAAAGTGCGGGTGGGCTAAAACAAAGCGCCCTTCAAAAGGGCGATCCGGTGCGCATCACGGGGGGGTCATTACAAGGTTATGAAGCCGTTTTTGACAGTCACCTCAGCGGTGACGAACGGGTTCAGGTGCTGTTGAATATCTTGGGGCGATTGGTCAGCGCCCAAGTGGACATCACCAAGATCGAGAAGATCAACCGACGTTAGCCACGGGATTTAAAAGGGCTTAAGCTGTTTTTGCCTTTTGGATCAAAAAGCCCTTACCTTTTGTAAGGGCTTCAGGTAAAGGTATTCTAATTATCGGCGGGTAGTGATTGAGCAAGGCGTAACAAAACCTTATGCAGACTTCACAGAGCATTCCGCTGTCCGGAACTTCACGCAAGGCGGCAAAACCAATGCGAAAAACATTCCTGCCTTTTTCACCGCCCTCGATTTCTGAAGAAGAGATCGCGGCGGTGGTGGATACCCTTCGCACCGATTGGATCACCACTGGGCCCAAAACCCGTGAGTTCGAGACCGTCTTTTGTGAATATATCGGGGCACCAAGCGCTCTGGCATTGAACTCGTGTACAGGTGCGCTGCATGTGGCGCTGGCTGCTTTGGGCATTGGACCCGGTGACGAAGTGATCACCACCCCCATGACCTTTGTGAGCACGGCCAACGTGATCCATCAGGTAGGTGCAACCCCCATCCTCGCGGATGTAGAACCGGACACCCTCAACATTGATCCTATCCAAGTCGCAGCGCGGATTACGCCCCGCACCAAAGCCCTTCTGCCCGTTCACTATGGGGGGCACCCGGCAGATATGGCCCCCCTGCTGGCGCTGGCGAAAGCCCATAACCTCTTTGTTATTGAAGACGCCGCCCATGCCATGCCTGCAACCTATGAAGGGCAGCGGATCGGCACTTTAGGCGACTTCACGGCCTTCAGTTTTTACGCCACAAAAAACCTCACCACTGCTGAAGGGGGGATGCTTACTGCCAACCCAGATCGGATTCAGGACGCACGCCTGTGGAGCCTTCACGGCATGAACCGTGACGCTTGGAAACGCTACAGCGCCGAAGGCTCGTGGTACTATGAGGTGGTAGTACCGGGCTTTAAGTACAACATGACCGATATTCAAGCCTCTATTGGGATGGTGCAGCTTAAGCGGTTGGAGTCCTTCCAGCAGCGGCGGCGTGAGATCGTGGCACAGTACAACGCCGCATTCAGCCAAATGCCTGAAGTCCAACCGCCCACTGCCCGCCCCAACGTAGAACACGCTTGGCATTTGTATGTGCTGCGCCTTCATCTTGATCGCCTGACCATCAACCGCTCGCAGTTCATCGAAGAACTCAAGGAGCGCAATATTGGTACGAGTGTCCACTTCATCCCGGTTCATCTACACCCCTTTTACCGTGAGACCTGCGGTTGGATGCCGGAAGATTTCCCGGTGGCCTATGGCGAATATCAACGTACCATCTCACTGCCGCTCCATCCCCGCCTCAGTGTGGAAGACGTGAATGATGTGATCGAGGCGGTACAGGACGTGATTACACACTATCGCTGCTGAATCGGTATTCAAGAATGCTCAAACGCGCATTTGACCTCATGGCCAGTCTTAGTGGGTTGATCCTCTTCTCCCCTCTCATGTTGGCCGTGATGTTGGCCGTGAAACTCAGTTCGCCGGGTCCAATTTTTCACCGAGCCTCTCGCGTGGGGCGAATGGGTGTGCCTTTCACCCTCTACAAATTCCGCTCGATGATCGTCAACGCGGAGCAGCAGGGGCCGGGCATCACGGCATCGGGCGATAAACGGATCACCCGCTTGGGCAAACTTCTGCGCCGCACCAAACTCGATGAACTGCCTCAGTTAATCAATGTCCTTCGGGGTGATATGAGTATTGTGGGCCCACGCCCCGAAGACCCTCGTTATGTGGCACTCTATACCCCCGAACAGCGCGCTGTTTTAAACGTCCGACCGGGAATCACCAGCCTCGCTTCGGTGCGTTACCGAAACGAAGAACAAGCGCTTGTGGGCGGCGATTGGGAACAAACTTACATCCAAAAAGTGATGCCTGAAAAGCTCCTGATAGACTTGCAATATATCCAAAATGCCAACTTGTGGCGGGATTTGGGTATTATTGGGCAGACTTTTATCGCTTTATTTCGCTGAGCAAAAATTGGACTGTCGATCAA
Source organism: Anaerolinea sp. (assembly GCA_014879835.1). Taxonomy (GTDB): domain Bacteria; phylum Chloroflexota; class Anaerolineae; order Aggregatilineales; family UBA2796; genus UBA2796. The sequence continues at coordinate 4,083 of JACSRJ010000059.1, read as the reverse complement.
AACAGTGAGGGTTTTCGCCCTTACCACCTCTATCCATGAGCGTGTCCATTCGTGATTATCTCGTCATCATTGAGCTTTGTAGGGGAAAATGTCCACACCTGACCCAACTACCACCCGGCCCAAGAATCTGCCACGCAACGATGTGCCCCCGCCGGAAGCGCCCCCACCAGACAGCGCCTCCTCTCCTGAAGCGCTGCGCATGTCTCCCCCAGTGTCGCCTCACAGCCACACCAAGGAGCGCCGACGTCGACGCCGACGCCGCAATCCAGTAAGCCGCCTGCTGCGGCTGCTGCCATGGCAGTTATTTTTGGTGCTGGCCATACTCGCTGTGATCGTGCCCACTGCGGCGGTCGCGGTTTTTGCCACTGATTCCTATGCCCGGGTTCAGGAGTCCTTCACCAGTTTGCAACGTGTGGTGGAAACTCTCGATGGACGTGCCTTTACCGACTTCTCGCTTGAAGACTTAGAACGCCTTCAGTTCAGCGTGCACAATTTTGAAGGCAGCCTTGAGCGGGCGCGCCAGCAAACTGGCCTGCTCCGGCGGCTTTCGGGGCTGGTGCCTAGCAGTCGCAGCTTGTTCGGGTTGTTGGATGCAGCCCAACCGCTGGTGCGGGCTTCACGGAACATGCTGGAGGGCGCTCAGCCCGCCCTGACATTCCTCATCCGAGGACAGCAGGAGGGCACAGTCACAGCCCGAATCTCCTCTGGGGAGCGGCTTATTGAACTGCTTCAGGCGGGGCAAAGCCGATTTGCGACTGCGAATCTTGATCTCGAAGAAGCGCGCCTCGCCATTGAGGGTATCGATCTGACTGGGATCAGTGGGGAGCGTTTGAGTCAGTATCAGCAGTTGGTGGGCTACTACGAACAGATTCGGTCGATGAACCAGATCATCCAGTCCATGCCTGATCTGGTGACCAGTGCCTTCGCACTTGAAGTGCCCAAGAATTATTTGATCCTCTCCCAAAACAACGACGAACTACGCCCTTCAGGGGGGTATATCAGCACTTATGGGTGGCTGCGCCTCCGACGGTTCCGGATCACTGACTACGACTACAACGAGACTTCGCCCATCAGCCCGAATCCCCCACCAAGCGCCATGCTGAATGAATTAGATGTGCCCTCATGGTGGTTCAAGTCGCGGGTACCGATCATGGCTGCATGGAGCGGTAGTTGGTATGCAGATTATCCCAACACGGCCAAGATGGCCGCATGGTATTATGACAATGGCCTGAACCCCCGCTCCCCGGTTGATGGGGTGATCGCCATCGATGTGACGGGCTTCCAATATCTGTTGGAAGGTCTTGGCGCGGTAGAGATGCCTGACTATGGGGTGACCATCACCCCGGCCAACTTCCGCGAGACCATCTACCGCATCCGGGCTGAAGGCGCCGATAAACACAAGGTCTTTGTGACCGAAATCTACCGACGGATTCTGGCAAAGTGGCAGACGATTAGCCAAGAGTCGAGTATTCCCCTGCTCAATGCAGCGCTCAAGGGGCTTCAGACCAAACACATCATGATCTACTTCACCGATCCCAAGTTGAACGAGGTGATGGATCTGCTGGGGTGGTCGGGCAAACAGACCTTTGGTGAGGGCGATTACCTACTTCTGAGTGACGCCAATCTGGGCAATAAATCGAATAGTTCAGTGCTGCGGGCGCTCACCTACAGCGTTTCGATCAGCCCTGAGGGTGACCTTACCAGCCGCGCCATTCTTGATTACAGTTATCCCTCTGAAGTGGCCGATAAAGACCCGGCGGTGGCCCCCGAACACTATGGGGATCAGAAGGACTACTACAGCCTGATTCAGCTTTATACCCCTGCGGGAACCGTGCTGCAAAGCACGGAGAACCTTCAATCCGAGGCCGCCATTGATGCGCATGAGCAGTATACCGTCCTCGCAACCGGTATTCTGGTGCGCTTTGACACCAATGAGCGCTTTGAATTTAACTATACCGTCCCCCGCAAGGTGAGCGCCTTTGGTTCTTATCAGCGGTATCGACTGCTGATCCAAAAACAGCCGGGCACACAGGGCGATCAGGTCAATGTACAGGTCAACCTGCCCGCAGGCAGTCGGGTGATCAGCACCTCGATCCCGCCGACCGATAGTTTTGTGCTGGATAATCCCATTTTGGAGTTCCAATTCACCCTCACCGCTGACCGGGAGATCGAGATCATCTATCAACAGTGAGGGCCGCGAAGCGGATCATCAGCGAATCATCACTGAGGGGTGCTGCCAGATGTTTGGTAGTGCCCCAGATAGACTCGCATTTCAGCGGTCAGGGAGTCACCCTCATTGAGGGCGAACCAGATGGTGTTCTCCAACCAGAAACGATATAAAAAGACCTCAAAAGAAGGGGCGCAGTAGTTGATCCCTTGGAGCGCTTCCGGATCAAGGTGCGGCCCCGATTCCGCATCCTCTAGCATGAATCCCACGTCCCCATCGGCACAGACCACACATTGATCACCCTGCGCGTTGAGGTACAGATACCACATGAGGCAATCCTGTTGATCGCGCAAAAAACGAATGAGATAACCGCTCCCGATGGGGCTGGGAATGGGGCGGTCGCTAAGGCTAAAATAGCAGGCAGTGCAGGATGGAATTTGGTGTTGTAGGGCAGGCGCACCCATAAAATGACTGAACTCTGGGGGCAGGGCCACCCCTAATGCCCCCCCTGCGTTCTGCAACTGCTGGAGGGTTTGTTGCATTTTAAGGTCGTAAGCCGAATCGGGCTGATGGGCTTTCATTTGCGCTTCCACCCCTGATGAAATCCCCGCCAGCCAGTGAAAATCGCCCCGAAACCGAGTCAACTCAAGCGGCGGCAGGGACTCGTAAGGGTAACGGGTATAGGTCGCAAATAGGGTGACCGGAGGACGGTAGGGCGCAAGATCAAAGGCCCACCATGCTGGCAAAAAAGGTGCTTGTTCCGGCTGCATCACGGTATCTCCTCAAGAATGAAGTGATCCTTATTGTACTCCAATAGAACGTTTGTTTCAACACCCTGAATGCAATTCCGTGCGTACCACGTTAAGCTGTTTTCAGGGCGATTCGGCGTCCTCACCCACGACCACCGCTTCGCGGCTAGGAGAGAGGTAAAAACCTTTTGAGGGCCCTCCCCACACCTTTCAAGGGTAGGTTTTTAAGGGAGGAGGTAGGCTTCTCCCTTACGCAGTGTTTAGATCGGACGACGCCTGCGTCGTCCCTACGAAAACGGGCCTGTTACCTTGGTGTGTCCACGCCCAGACAGGAATAATTCATGGAATCGCCCTACTCTATTGCCGAGAGTCAATGTATTTGCAGTCCCTCTAAGAAGCCATTTGAGAAGTCACCTTAGGATGATTGACCTCATCCCCCCTTTCGGTAAATAGAGGGCAAACAGGTTCAATCTGCGTAAATCCCGGCCTTTTCAAACGGTCTCTGAGAAGGCGGCTATTGCTGGGTTTGCCCTCGATTCAGGTGGGGACGTTGTGATAGGGAGTATAATGCTCGGCACAACAGGAGCAGGAATGTAATGAGTATTGAGCAGCAGTTAATTATTTCGGTAGAGCTTTTGTTGGCGGCGATCCTATCTGGTCTTATTGGTTATGACCGGGAGCGAAACGGGCGCGGCGCAGGGCTGCGTACCCACATTCTGGTGGGGGTTGGCTCGGCTCTATTTACGGGGCTGTCCATGTATGCTTTTGGGAGTGGGGATCGAGGACGAGTCGCAGCCCAGATCGTGACCGGGATCGGTTTTTTAGGAGCAGGGGCGATCCTTCGTGCCAGCGATTGGAAAAAAGTGCGGGGATTAACCACTGCCGCCGGCATTTGGGCCGTATCCGCCATTGGTATGGCCTGTGGCAGCGGTAATGTGGTTTTGGCGATCAATGCAACCATCATCGCATGGGTCACACTGGCTGTACTCAAACGTTTTGAGCGCCGCTTGCAGCCCAAAGTGACGGTACCTGCTCGCCCCACCAAACCGCCCAAAGAAGAAGAGAATTCCCGCTCAAGAGGATTATTGGTAGATAGAAGCTAATGGAGGAACGGTTTAGATTTGGCGTGATTCTTTGAGAAGAACCCCAACCCTCTTAATCTCCCTC
>JACSRJ010000165.1 GCA_014879835.1 Anaerolinea sp. | reverse complement strand
AGAACCCGCACATGAAGGTTTTTGCAGCCTTGGGTTATTACGATCTGGCGACCCCTTACTTTGCGGCTGAGTACACCTTCAAACACATGGGGATTGATCCTACCGTGCGCGAGAACCTCCAAACCGCCTACTACGAGGCAGGACACATGATGTACATAGACGTGAACTCGCTTAAGAAAATGCAGGCGGACGCCGCGAAGTTTGTGCGCGGGGTGGTGTAAGTTCTGTGCCTTGTCTTCGGAAGGGGCGGGCGGGGGCAAAGCCTCCTTCCACCCCTTCTCATGAGGTGCTACAACGCCCACGCCATCGGTGCCGGCGGGGTAAACCCTGAGCGCACCGCTATTGGTGCATTTTGCGCATGACTGGCTCGGACAGCGTCGAGGATTTCGCATACGTGGGCTGCCAGTTCGCCCGTAAACCGATGAGGCTTGCCCGCCAAAAGCGCCTCCGCCATCTCTGCGGCCCCACGCCCCCATGGGATTCCCTCGTATGGAGGGCGTACCAAAGCCACTGGGGTATACGGTTCACCATACGGGGCAAACTCCACTGCGGCATTAAAAGCACCACTGCTGCTCAGGAAGATTGATCCCTGATCACCGTGAAATTCGATTCCGTTCTGTTTGCTCAGGTGCGAGACGTAGAAGTTCATAGTGAGACGCACCGTTATGCCTCCACCTAGTTCCAGCAGCACCAGCCACCAATCCGGGGTTTGGATGCGGTAACCTACCCCCTCTTTGGTCACCCGATCCGCCTTCAGCACCTTTGCCAGCGAGATCACCCGCTGCACTGGGCCCAGCATCGAGACCAGCAGGGTGATAGGATACACCCCCACATCAGCGACTACCCCCACCTCATAAAACGGTTGAGGGGCAGGATGCCATATCTCAATACGCCCATGATTCACCTCTGCATTGACCATCCGAACCCGTCCAGCGCGTCCTTCCCGAATGAGTTTCCATGCGGTTTGCTGCGCTTCACCCATCAGGGTAAACGGCGAACATCCCACCCGCAGCCCTTTGGACTCCGCCATTTGGAGCAGTTCTTGGGCCTTGGGGTAACTGAGCGCGAGCGGTTTCTCACTAAAGACGTGTTTGCCCGCCTGAAGGGCCCTTGAAGTCACTTCGTAGTGTGCCTGAAACGTGGTCAGGTTGAGCACCAGATCAAGATTGGGATCACGGAGAAGCTGGTCAATATCAGGGTATGCTTTGCCTCCGTATTGAGTGGTCAAGGCTTGGGCCCGTGTGGGATCAAGGTCGGCGGCCCCAACAAAATGAAGATGAGGATAAGTGGGCAGATCCGCCGCATACGGGCCGGCGATGTTTCCACAGCCAATGATCCCAACGCCTAATTTTTCCTTCATGGTATTCCCTTTCACTGATCCAACCACTGACGCAGAAGGGACAAACTGGCCCGCACATCCTCCACCGGGCTGCCTTGATGGGGTTCATGCTCAATGCTGATCGCACCGCTGTAACCGATGCGTCTCAGGGTCTGAACACAGCGCTCAATCTGCACGCAGCCCTGCCCCAAGCGACAGGTATCATGCCCACCGGGGGCAAGCACATCCTTGAGGTGTACATGGAACAACTGCGGCCCAAGCGCTTCTAACGCCTGAGGCGCATCCGCGTTGTGGGTTCCAAACCAACCCGTATCGAGGCACGCCCCAACCTCTGCCTCGCCGCTGGAGCCGATGCGCGCTTGCAGTTCAGCAGCGGTCTTTTCGGGGTGATTCTCAATGCCCAAACGCACCCCATATTGGCGCAGCAGGGCGATCACCACCTCGCGTTTGGTCTTGATCAGAGGCATATCCCCGCCGACCAGCCCAACCCCAAGGGATTGGGTTAAGGCGCACACGCTCTCGACTTCCTCAGGGGTGCTGCCCAAATGGCTGGCCACACCGATCACTTTCAATCCGCGCTGAACAAGCAGCGCACGAGCAGCCCGGATATGTTCAGGGGTCGCCCAAAGGGGGTGCAGGTGCGCGATCCACAAATCGAGGGTTTTAAAACCCATCTGGACGATCTCATCCAGCATCGTCCCAAAACGTTCGGGGAAGGTTTCAAGAGGACGGAAATAGTTATTGGCAGCGGTATCCCCCTCGCCCCACCCTTGAGTCATGTGGTAACCAAGCTCACGGGCGACGAAGTTCGCGGACATAAAAGAAATGACATTCATATGAGGTAAATCCTTATCGGGTGAAATCCTGAGACCCGGCTTTGCGCCAGCGAGGTCAGTCAAAAGGGCAAACACCCTCAGGATGGGGAGGTGTGGAGGCGGGAAAGCCCTGCCCCTTTGGAGGCGCTCAGAGCGGCCCAGTACCATTGTATGCGCAGGGAAAGTGGAATTGCAAGATTCGGAAGTACCCGCTCCCACCTTCACCCCTGTACAGGCGAGGGTGAGGGTATTTTGAGAGGTGAAGGCAGGATCGATCCTTTCATGGTGGGCGTGATGTGCCATACCCTACCTTCCCATCAGCATCAGCCTTTACCCGAACGTTCCCCTTGCCTCCCCCGTATTTTTTGAATCGCTTCTGAGCGGAATTTCCTAAACCGGGGTATTATCCTTGCTGTACTGCCGAACCACAAACGAGGGTAGATCAATGCCGAAAATTCTGCTCTTCCAGAACAGTGACGAATACGAACTCATCCCTGCTGGCACACATCTCTTTGATGAGGGTGACGAAGCCGAGTACATGTATGTGATGGTGGATGGCGAGTTGGAAATCCACTACCGGGGGCAAGTTGTCGATACCCTTGTTGCGGGGGATATTGTGGGCGAAATGGGCTTGATCGATGACGCACCCCGAAGTACCACCGCTGTCGCCAAGACCGACGTCAAAGTCGTCCCTGTAAGCCTAAAACGATTCATGTTTTTGATCGAGCAGACGCCCTTTTTTGCCCTTCATGTGATGCAAATTATGGCCGAGCGTTTACGTCGCATGACCAAAATTGCAATGGACTAATCCGCCTGTAAGTTATATACCGAGGGTTGCTCATGGCTGACCAAACTTCACCATCCCGGGGGAGCGGTAAGGGATGGTACGTCCCCGGGGACGCCGCCAATCCCCCTCCAATACCGGAGAAACCTGCCGCAGCGCATGTCCCCCTGCCCACCGACGCTTTGCCTCTGCGTCCCGGTGGCTGGTTTGTGCCGGGGGATGCAACGGAACGTGTTTCGGAGATGATTCTGGCAGAGTCCGCTGAACATCCGGCTGCGGCTGCGGCCGCGGATGCTCTGAGCGGCGGTTCCCCCGCACCATCGGGGGCGACTAATCCCCCGATTATGGACTACAGTAGTTATGTCCCCGGGGTAGGGTTTGTGTCCAAAGATGAGGCTGCACAACTGCGGGCTGAGGAGGACAACAGCGCGGTTCTTGCCCAAGAGGAACCGCCTATCAGTGACGATCAGCCCACAGTGTTAGAAGCACCCATAAAGGCAGACGAGACTCCCGCGCCTCAGGCGCAGCCTGTGCAGGCAGAGCCGATCCCCGTCACCATGACTGTCGTGGAGACGGACGATCAGGCTGCACTTTCCCCACCAGTTGAGGAACCATCGGCCGACGCCCAACCCGCGGAGCCTACCCCTGATCCGATGGAAGTGTTGGCTCAGAAGTATGCAGCCGCGGAAAACGCGGTGCGTCGTTCACGGCGACAATATGCCGCAGGGTTGATCAACCGGGATCAGCTTAACGCCGAACTGCGCAAACATATGGTACTGGATAACAATAACCAGTATTGGGTGCTTGGGGTCGAAAGTGATCGCTGGTTCCGCCACGATGGCAGCCAATGGGTGGCGGATACCCCACCCGGATATAAGGGTCACAGCGACCCTGATCTACCCTTGTATTTGCAGGCCTCCAAGGGCGCTAAACCAGCCGTTGCACCTAAGGTGATGGCAGTTCAGCCGTTGGACGGCGGTTCGGTGCCTCGCCGTGTGCCCATCGAAGATGAAAGCGCGACGATGGTGGGTAAATGGGCGATGCGCCTCGATAATGAGGCTGGTACACCCAAACTTCAACCCACCGATGTCGGTGCAACAGTGCCCAACAAGCCGATCTCAGTAGATTCTGGGGCAACGGTGGCCAGCAAACCCTATGAGGCCCAAACGGTGATGAATGCTGCGGTGCAACCCGGTGGGGCAAGCATCCCCTCACCCAAATTGGAACCACTGGCCTCAGGGGCATCAGGCGCGCCTTTGAAGATCATTCAACCAGATTATGGCCCTCGCCCCAACGATGTGATGACCAAACAACAGTTGGGTGGCTGCCTGATCCGAGCCTCGATTCTAGGGGTGTTTTTGGTCATGGCCGGGGCGATCTTGGGCACAGTTGGGTCGGTGTTGTTTTATGGCAGCATCATCAACCGCTACCGTTCTCAGATCGATAATCTACCCAACACTGTCAACCTCGAGTCGCAGTCAGTGCGTTTCTTTGACAGTACCGGCAGTTTGCTTTACCAGATGAACGATCCCAATTTGGGGGCGCGCCTTCAGGTTCAGCTTAAGGACATCAGCCCTTATCTGATCCATGCGGTCATTGCCACGGAGAACGAACGCTTCTACACCGATCCGGGCTTTGACATCATCGCCATTATGCGCGCTGTGCTGCAAAATGTGGCTGCCGGAGGAATCACTTCTGGTGCCAGTACCATCACGCAGCAGTTGGCGCGGGCGCGGGTACTTGATCCGGGTGCAGCGACCGATACCTCTACCGGGCGTAAACTGGATGAGGTGATTGTTTCGTCAGAGATTGCCCGGCGTTATACCAAGAGCCAAATTTTGGAGTACTACCTCAATACGGTTTACTTCGGCAATCTGGCCTATGGCATTGAAGCCGCCTCTCAGACTTATTTCAACAAGTCCGCCAAAGACCTGAATCTAGCCGAAGCCTCATTTTTGGCAGGGATGATTCAAGCCCCAGCTTTGTATGACCCTGTGACCAATGCACTGGGCGCGATCAATCGGGCGAAGATTGTGCGTGATCTGATGCTTCAGTTGGGCTGTATCCAGATGGAGCACGAGCCTTACAACACCACTTCATACTGTGTAGCCGCAAAAGACGTTCAATTAGCGGTGGTACAGATCGCGCAGGTTGAAGCGCAGATGTCCACCTTTACGCCCGTGGTAGCGCGGATCAAATACCCGCACTTGGTCTTTTATGCCCGCCAGCAGTTGGAGAAGCTCTTTGGGCAGTCCTCTCTCTACACATCTGGGTTCAATGTTTACCTGACCGTTGATCCCCGGGTTCAAGATGCGGCCGAGGCTGCCGTCAAAAGTGGCGTGGCCAGCCTTGCGGCCCAGCGTGCGACCAACGGTGCCGCTTTGGTGATCCGTCCCACGGATGGCGCGGTGCTGGCGATGGTGGGCAGTGTCGATTTTTACAACACCCAGATTCAAGGGCAGGTCAATGTAACCCTTGCAGCGCGGCAGCCGGGGTCAGCCCTGAAGCCGTTTATCTATCTGGCTTCCTTTGAGCGTGACCCTGAGGGCAAATACTGGACGCCCGCAACCTCAATCTTTGACGTTCAATCGTGTTTTGGGTTAAACAACAGCTACTGCCCACGTAATTTTGACGGACGTTTCCACGGGCCTGTGTCAGTGCGTACCGCACTTGGCAACTCGTACAATGTACCCGCGGTCAAAGCCTATCAGTATGTGGGGGTAGAGCGCTTTAAGCAGGTTGCAGAACGTTTTGGTATCAGCTTCCCACTCACCAGTTTGGATCAGGCTGGGCTAGCGGGGGCGCTGGGCGCTGCGGAAGTGACCATGATCGATCTGGCGTATGCGTATGCAGCCCTTGCCAACAACGGGCAAATCGTAGACCCCTATGTGATCGCACGGGTTACCCGCAAAGAGGGCGACCAAGAAGCCGTGATTTATCAAGCGCAACCACCTGCACCTCGTCAGGTTGGGGAACCGGGAATCACCTACTTAATCACCAGCATCCTTGCCGACAACGGGGCCCGGACTGCTGCTTTTGGAGCAAACAGTGCGCTGGTACTGCGTAATGGGCATCTGGCCGCAGCCAAGACCGGGACGAGCAACGACAACCGAGACTCGTGGACTTTTGGCTACACTCCGGATGTGGTCACGGCGGTGTGGGTGGGCAACAGCGACGGAACCCCAATGGGCAATGTTGCTGGCTCCACGGGCGCGGCCCCGATCTGGAATCAGATCATGACCGCGGCCCTTGCCAATGTCGCCCCGAAGCAGTTCAATGCACCTTCAACTGTATCTGCGGTGACCGTGTGCGCGGACTTTGGGACTCAGGATTACACCGAATGCAAAGAGCGCCGCTCTGAGGTGATCTTTGGGCCCAACCCGCCCCCGGCACAGCAGGAGATGTTCACCGAATACGTGATCGACACCTTCAGCGGGCTGCGGGCCAATGCCTTCTGCCCAGATTTTCAGGAGAAACGTAAATACCTGAATATCACCGATCAGTTTGCAGTGCAGTGGCTCAACAACGACGCCAACGGTCAGGCGTGGGCCAAGGCGAGGGGGATCACCTTACCGCTGGGTTCAGCGCCACAGGCTGAGTGTCAGGCAGGGCAGCAAAACCCGGTGATCAATGTGACTTCACCCCAGCCGGGGCAGCAGGTGAGCCGCCTGTTGGAGATCACGGGGATCGTCCAAATGCCCGGTCTGAATCGTTATCAGATCGAACTGGGCATCGGGCAAGCACCTGAGACTTTCAGCATCGTGGATGGGCCTTTTGGGGTTCAGGGCAGCGGCTTTTTGGGGCGTTGGGAGACCAACCGTGTCCCTGATGGGGTTTACACCATCAAGGTGTGGGCAGTGGACAGCCAAGGGCGTTATGCACAGCGGTTGGTTCCAGTGCTGGTGAATAATACCAACCCGCAGATTCAGCCTACGGCATTCCCGACTTTTGCACCGACTCAGCCGTTTGCATTCCCCACGGAGACGCCAAACTTTGGTATTCCGCCCACGGCCACACTGCCGCCTTTTGATCCCGGTTTTGGGGCGACCCCAACCGCGCCGATCTCGATCTTCCCGCCCACGACTTCCCCGTAGAGGGCGGATTGAGGGGGCGACAGTAGCTTTTACCCTCATCCCCCTGCGACCGCTGCGCGGTGCCCGTCTCCCGCACGCGG
>JACSRJ010000060.1 GCA_014879835.1 Anaerolinea sp. | reverse complement strand
CAAATCGGATCATCAACATGAGGACGATGTTGCCGGATTCTTTGGGGGTTAACGTTAGAGGACACGACATTCCCCCTCAAGAACCTCCTTCCCCCCTTCTCCCACGCTGTGTGGAGAGAAGAGAGGAAGGGCGCAAAAACGCTCTTAATTGGTGGCGGTAGGCAGGACGGTGGGCGGGGTGATCGTTGGGCGTTCACCCAGAGTCACTGAGATCACCACTTCTTCCCCTTCACGGCGCAGCACGATCTCGATGCTTGCGCCCACTTCACGGGTGGTGACGTAAGCACGCAAGGCGTCTACACTGCCCAAGGCCATATCATCTACGGCGACGATCACATCGTCAACCAAAACCCCTGCTTTTTCGGCTGGGCTGCCCGTGACCACTTCGGTCACTTTGGTACCGCACTCATCAACCGTTTCGCCCGCAATGCCCAGATAACCGGGCTTAAAATCGGCAGGTTGGGTGGCCGCAGCGGTGCCTTCGGCAGTGGCGGCTTCAGTGCTGGCTTCGGTCGCAGCTTCGGTTGGGGCTTCGGTGCTGACCGCATCTGGGTTGGGGCAGGGAGGGAAGCGGGTCGCGGCCGCGGTGGCAGCCATGGTTGCTTCGGCAGTCGCTTCGGCGGTTGCCTCAGCAGTCGTTTCCATGGTGGGGGCCGCAGTGGCTTCGGCAGTCGGTTCAGCAGTTGCCGCCATCGTTGCTTCAGTCGTCGGGGTGGCACTCGCCTGTTGATTGGGAGTGGCCAAGGCAGGTACACCGCTCAGAGTGAGGGCTACGGCGATCAGCGCAAGCGCGCCCCACCGCATCATTTTCAGCGTCTTCATAGAATCTGGTTTCTCCTTCAAGCTGACCATTTGGTATCAAGTTCAATTGTACTCATCGCTTGCCAAAGTGGGCAGGGCAAAGTGCGTGGGTTAGAATTATTCTATGAATGGAGGACAAAGTTTAGACAAACCATGAAGCCTGAGCGTCTCTCGGTTGGAAATACCGCTCCTGAACTGAGTGTGATCAACATCAGCGGGGAGGTCGTAAACGTCTCTGCCCTTTGGGCACAGGGACCAACCTTACTCACCTTTTTACGGCACTTTGGCTGAATTTTCTGCCGTGAATGGCTTGCCCAGTTAGGGCAAAAACACGACCAAATTCAGTCCGCGGGCTTAAACGTGATCGCCATCGGGTTGGGCGAACCCAAACACGCCGAACGATTCTGTGGCAAGCTTGCACCGGGGATCACCTGCCTCACTGACAGTACAAACACTTCCCACACCGCCTACGGTCTGACTCATCTGGGGTTGGGGGCAGCAGTAGGATCCGTTTTGGCAACGGCCCGGGCGGTTGCAGCAGGGCATGTTCAGGGGCAGGCCACAGGTGATCAAACCATGCTTCCGGGCACTTTCATCGTGGATACCGGTGGGGTTGTACGCTACGCCTATTACAGCAAACATGCAGGCGATCATCCCAACATTGAGGATTTGATCAAGGTTGGGAGTGAGACAAAACGGCAGGGCGGCTGACTGCCCTCTAACAGGGTGTTCATTGGCCTTGAAGCAGATCCCAAATGTGGGGTGCGTCCCCAGCACTGAACAAGATCACCACTTCACCGGGGCCCACTTCAGTCTGAAGCAGTGCGGCTGTCTGGGATAGATCGCCACTGTGCCGTGCATCTGGGTGACCGGCCGCCTGAGTCTGGGCGGCCATATTTGCCCCATCGGGATCGCCGGGTTGGAAGCGTTCGCGGGCGGGGTAAATGTCCGTGATCAGAACATGATCGGCGTCCCCAAAGGCGTGGGCGAACGCTCCGCCAAGCTCGCGGGTGCGGCTGAAGGTGTGCGGCTGCCACACCGCCCAGATTTTGGACTGTGGATACAACCGCCGCAGCGCTTCTAGGGTGGCGTGGATGGCGGTGGGATGATGCCCATAATCACTGATTAGGACTGCCTCCCGAAACGTGCCCAAGACCTGCATCCGCCGTTCTGTGCCCCGGAAAGTGCCTAATCCGGTAAGGGCTGTTTGCAGGGGAATCCCATAAGCGACCACCGCGGCCACTGCGCCCAAGGCATTTTGCAGATTGTGTCTGCCCGCCAGTGAGGGAGGCAGGGCTGCATGAATGAGGGCCTCAATCTCTTGCCCGTTTTCCATCCCCGAAATGAGGACACCCTCTGATGTTTCAACCAGATTCCAGTTGCCTTTACCCTCAAGGCTGTAGGTGAGGGTGGGCTGGCCGCTGGCTCGCCGCTTTTGGGCAAGGGCGAGCGCTTCGGGGCTGTCGGCGCAGGTGATCAGCACTCCGTCATATTCAGGGATGCGCTCAATGAAGCCTTCAAAGGCATGGATCATGTCGGTCATGGTCGGGAACATGTCGGGGTGATCATGTTCGAGGTTAGTGATCAGGGCGATGGTTGGGGTCAGCCCCCAGAACATGGTGTCGTATTCATCAGCCTCAATCACAAAGGCATCACCAGAGCCAGCGCGGGCATTGTCGCCTGTATTGCCCATCACGCTGCCCACAATGTACGAGGGATCACGCCCGGCTTCGCGCAGCAGGTGGGTGATCAAGGCGGTGGTGGTGGTCTTACCATGAGTGCCCGCCACGGCAATTTGGGTCTTATCACCCATCACCAAGGGCAGAGCCTCGCGCCGTTTGAGGATGGGTACACCCGCTGATCGGGCTGCGACCACCTCAGGGTTATCGTCCTTGATCGCGGAACTGATCAGAAGCGCCTCTGCGCCTTCGATCTGAGCGGCAGCGTGCCCTTGGTAGATCACTGCCCCAAGGGACTCAAGGGCCGCCGTAACCGGGTTCAGGCTGCGGTCAGAACCGCTTACCCGAATCCCACGCCCCAACAACACCCGGGCAATAGCGGACATGCCCGCCCCACCGATGCCCACAATATGAACCTGTTGATACATCTCGTTTGTGCGCCCAGCCCGCTTAGATCATAGAGATAAGCACAAATAAGAACAGCACAACCACCAGAATCGTGAGCAGGTTATTCTGCACCAAAAAGATCAGGGGCAGCCCTTGAACCATTGCGGCGCTCATGGTCTCTGGTGCGGGCGCATAAATGAAAGGTGCAAAGGGATAACCAGTGCGGTCGAGGTAGTACCAGATCGAGCCGAACAGGAGATAGCCGTTCACCCCACCGATGATCAGTCCTAAAAGCCGTTCTTGCAAGCCCATGCGTCCGCTGCCCCACATGCGCCCATCGGAGAGGCGCGAGGCAAAGGTCGGGGTCTGGTAGGCAAAGAAAGTCACCAGCACCAGAATCCCGGTGTACACAAAAAAGACCTGCTGCGGCGTCGCCCCTCGAAGCAGCGGTTGAAGCACCACCCCATCAAACTGCCATGTGGCGAACAAGGCCAAAATGATCCCAGCAGCGGCAACAATTTCTCGCGTCCAGCCGCGCAGCGAACCGATGACCGCAAACATGATGATCAGAAACCAAAAAACTGTCGAAAGTTGGATCATGCCCTCATCCCTTCCCCTCGCGGGAAAGCGCCAAAGTCCCACCTTTTGTTCATGGATGTTCCAGATTAGCCGCTATTTCTGATTTGCGCCACTGATCGCCAATACTTCGGATGCGATCCGGGCTGCGGCGTCACCGCTGGAAAGCACTGCGCAGGCTTTAGACATCGCCTCCAAACGGGCCGGATCACCCAAGAGTCCTCGGATCAGAGGCAGCAGTTCCTCACTCAAGCGTTCATCATCAAGGCGCACGGCCGCCCCCCGGGTCGCTAAATAATCCGCATTCACCTGCTGATAGCGCCATGCAAAGGCCAGCGGGATCAAAATTGCGGGCAGCCCAAAGTGAGGATACTCCCCCAAACAGCTTGCCCCAGCGCGGCTCACCGTCAGGTCTGCCGCGGCCAAAGCCAAACCCATCTCCTCCTTGAGATATGGGAAGACCCGATAACGTCCCTGAAGTTCCGCCGGAAGTTTCTCACGGCGCGCTTTGACTGTCTCCCAGTCGAATTCCCCAGAGAGGTGAATCACCTGCACTGGCTCGCGCAGGAGTTCCGGCAGGATCGCCCCCAACGCCTCATTGATCCGCTGTGCACCCCGGCTGCCACCCCAAACGAGTAGGGTCTTAAGCGCCGGGTCAAGCTGAAAATAGGCGATCCCATCGGCGCGGGTGGCGCGGCTGAGTTTTTCACGCAGGGGATAACCTACCGCCTTGAGGGGTGTCCCGGCGCGAAAGAATGCGGCCGATTCAGGCACTGGGGTTAAGACCAAACGCGCCACCCGGCTGATCACCCGGATCACCCGCGCTGGTTCAATATCGGGCAGGTAAATCACGATAGGCACCCCCCGCAGCCAGCAGCCTACCGCTGGCGGGAAGGTGGCCCAACCGCCTGTGATCACCAATGCGGTGGGGCGCAAGCGCAGTGCCAGCAGATAGGACTGGATCACCCCCCACAAGATTTTCAACAGGCTCACAATACGCCGGGGTAGGCTTACACCCACCAATGGCCCTCCCTGCACCGCATGATAACCCGCGAACTGCTCACGGGGCACAAGGCGCTCCTCCATGCCGCCCACACTGCCCACAAAATGAAGGTGGGTTTCGGGTGCGGCCCGGCGCAGTCCCTCGGCAATGGTGAGCGCCGGATAAACCCCGCCGCCTGTGCCGCCTGCACTGATCAGGATCAAAGGCTGGCGACTCACACCGCGCCTCCGGCCTGTTTGATCGCGTCCAGCACCAGATCGCGGTTGCCCCATCCCACCATCAACTTGGAATAGACATTAAAGCGGTAGCTGCGTCCATCCTTGAGCACGATCTCAATACCATGCCCGCCCGCAAGCACATTGCCAACCTTGCGCGCCTGAGCGATCTCTTGGATGCCAAACTCCCGATGCCAGCCGGTGGCTTTGAGGATCACCCGCTGGGTAGTCACGATCAGGCGCGTCCAGATCATGCTCACGGCGGCTATTGCAGCGATGTTGGCGTCGGAGGCCACATTAAGCTGAATCCAAAAACGATCCACGATGTCCTCGTCATCTCGCAGATTCAGGCGGTGACGCTCATCTTCCTCGTCAATTTGCCCCGGTTGTCCTTTATCCTCCGCCTCTGGGCTGGGGGAAGTGACCCTCACAGTCACAGGCACTCCCTTACTTGGCTCCGGCGTCGGTAAATCCTTCAGCACGGCGTCGATCTCCTCTGCGATGGAGGCGAACAACTCCGGGTGGGCCCGCAGACGGGTGAGCAAAGCACGGGCACTGCTCATCTTCTCCGGGTTTTTGAGCATCAACTTCAGATCGTGAAGGATCACCAGTTGATCGGGACGCGGCAGGGTGGGCGCAGCCAAACGCTCCTGAATCTGCATCACCGTCGGGTCGATGGGGGGCAGGGGCGCAGGCGGCAGCGGGTCTGGCAAAGGCTGCGCCGGAGGCAGTCCCCCAAGAGCTTTGGTCACATCAAAAAGGAACTGTTTATCCTGACTGTAGCGGATGATCTGCACTGTTTTAAGTTCGGGCGGGATCAGATCAAATTCCACCGGGGCGATGGCGATAGGCAGGATACGTTTATGCACGGCGATCCCATATTCGCGTTCGACCCGGCAGGGATCGGATTGTAGGGACTCTGGGGAGAGGGCAAACACAAAGAGATCACAAGCTCGAATTTGGGAGAGGATGTCCTCCCACCATTCACGACCCCCAGTCAGGTTTTTGTCAAACCAGATGGTATGCCCAAACCCCCCCAAATCTGCGGCCAGCAGTTCGACGGTGGGACGATCTTTACTACGGTAGCTGATGAAGATTTTCATGTGCGCCGTTTTTAGCCTTCCGTTGGTTTCTGGCGCACCCGTGAGATCGTCGCCCGCATCCCCGGCAGGGAGAGGGTCTCATTGACCTTCCGAGTGGGTACGGACTTGCGCACGGTAGCGCGAGAGATGCTGATCAGGATACCCATACTAGCCAAACTGGAGACCAGTGAAGACCCGCCAAAACTGATAAAAGGCAGGGGAACCCCGGTGAAGGGCACCACCGACGCCATCACGGCGATGTTAAAGAGCGCTTCAACCACAATCGAGACTGTGATCCCAGAGGCCAAAAGCCCCCCAAAGAGATCGGGCGCATTTTTGGCGATGCGGAATCCGCGCACCATCAAGACCACATACAAGCCCACCACCAGCGCGCAGCCTGCCAAACCTAGTTCTTCCCCGATCACCGCAAAAATCGAGTCAGTGTGGGGGGTGGGAAGCTGCTCAAACTTCTGGCGGCTTTCGCCCAGACCCACCCCACCAATACCACCGTTCAAAAAGCCGATGATCGCGGCTTGGGCATGATCATTGGCAGTGAGGGGATCACGCAGCAGATCAAAGAAGGATTCCACACGGGCACGGGCATAATCAAACTGGCTAATCGCCACCAACCCCACAATCACAAAGGCCACAAAGGCGATACCCAACTGACGCCAATCCGCGCCAGCGAGAAAAAACATGATCGAGGCTGTGGCCAGCACCATTACCGCCGTCGAAATGTCCGGTTCCATGAGGATCAAACCGGCCACAATCCCCACCAGCAGCGCAAAGGGCAGCAGTCCATAGGTCAGGTTTTTGAGTCGCGTTTGTTTGGAGGTGAGCCACGCGGACATGTAAATCACCACCACCAACGCGGCCACCTCGGCAGGTTGAACCGCACCCCCAAAAAAGGCGCGCCGCGCCCCAAAGACTGTATCGCCCACCACCAACACCGCCGCCAAGAGCAGGATCGTCACCCCCATCATGGGGATCGCCATCCGCCGCCATAGGCGATAATCGATCAAGGCGAGGATCGACATGACCACAAAACCGAGGAAAGCGTTACGAAGCTGCTGCAAAAAGATCGCGGACTGCGGCTCCGACCAATAAAAGGTGGTGCTCCAGACCATCATCAACCCGATGGCCACCAAAATCCCTACGGTGAGCAGCAGATAGGTATCGACCGAGGCCGTAAACAGACGGCGGCGTTCGGAGGCCCGCTTTTCTAGCAGTTCCTCCTCATCGGGCAGATCGTCAATAAACTGAGGCAGGGAATTCATAACAGCAGCGCTCACACTGATGACCGGGCGTGACCCTCAAAATATACCACACCGGGGCAAAGGCTGCCCCCTGTGCTCAAAGGGTAGAGTCCGATCAGGCGAATTCGTCCCCGCGCAGCAAACGCCACAGATTTTCACCGCCGATCTGGGCGTGATAGGTGGTCAGTTCGATGTCGAGTGCATCGGGATTTTCCCAGAAGGAGCTGATCTGCGAGTGGTAACAACGGCTGGCCCGAATCTTGGACTGAAGGGCCTCTGGA
>JACSRJ010000099.1 GCA_014879835.1 Anaerolinea sp. | reverse complement strand
CAGAGCAAGGGCCGCGGCGGTCTGCTGCAAAACGTCGGTGGGTAAACTGATCGCGGAATCGGCGGCCATGTGGGTCGGGGGCGAATCGGTGGGAATAGCGGTTGGTGGGGCCTCGGTGACCGTGGGCGGCACTTCCGTTGGGATCTCCGTAGGCGGGATGGTCGCGGTTGGGGCCTCCGTAGGCATTGGGGTAAAGCTTGGGGAGGGGGTGAAAGTTGGCGCTTCGGTGGGCAGGATGGCCACTGTAGGGATCAGCAGTCGGGTGCGTTCGGCAGCCGTCCGCACCGCAATCCCGGCGAGATAAACCCCAATGCCAATCACTACCAGAATCGCCAAAACCAGCCGTTTATCCCGATCCATAGGCTACCGTGATTCCCCGTTCCCGTTGGTTTCCGTGTCCAGTTCCTCAGCGATCCAACTCTGAGCATCGGCGTTAGCGCGGTCGTAATCCTCAAACCGCCCGATGTCCATCCAATACTCTTCGATCAGATAACTGTAAACGGGCTGCCCCTCTTCAACCGCCGCGGTGATCAATTGGGTGGCGTCAAAACGCCCGGCAGGGGGGATGAGGGCCAGCAGCGAGGGGTTGATCAGGTAGATTCCGGCGTTAATCCGCACCTCATACGCTGGCTTCTCGCGCAGTCCCGTCACCTTACCGTGCTCATCGTCCACCACCCCATAAGGGACTTGCACCTGATAAGTCTTGGTGCCCACCGTCAGGGCTGCGCCTTGTGCCTGATGATAAGCATACATCTTGCCAAAGTCCAGCCGGGTAACCAGATCGCCGTTCATGACCAAAAAAGGCGCTCTGAGTTCCTCACGGAGAAGGCGCAGCGCCCCGGCTGTGCCCAGCGGCTCTGGCTCCCGCACATAACGCAGGTTCACCCCCAGATGGTTCCCATTTTTAAAATAGGACTCGATATATTCGGCTTTGTAGCCCAGCGAAATGAAAATATCAGTGATCTGATGGCGTCGCAGCCTTTCAAGCAGCAGTTCCAAAATTGGGCGCTCGCCAATAGGAAACATGGGTTTAGGGATCACATACGACCATGGACGAAGACGTGTTCCTAAACCACCACACATTAAAACTGCTTGCATTTGCCCGCTCATGGACGCCTCTTAGACCGCATATTTGTGTGGATCAAATTGATTCAAGTGATCCCCAATCCAGCGGATGGTACGGCGCAAGCCTTCATCTAAACCAATTTGAGGTGTCCAACCAATGAGCGAAGCCGCCAAACGGTTATCGGATTGCAGTTTACTTACCTCACTGGCCGCGGGGCGCAGCCGTTCCACCTCGTTCGCCTGCACCGTGACTTCACGCCCGATCAGGCGGATGATCAACGCGGCTAGATCGCCAATGGTGATGGTCTGACCCGTGCCCAGATTGACCACCTGCCCCACTGCCGCATCCGCTGCTGCTGCGCAGATCAGCCCTCGGGCCGTATCACTGGCATGGGTGTAATCACGGTAGGTATGCACTGCCCCCAGAGTCACGGTATCACGGGTGAGGGCCTGAGAAATGATGGTGGGGATGACGGCGCGGGCGCTCTGTCGTTCGCCAAAGGTGTTAAAGGGACGTACCACCACCACCGGTGTGTCGAAGCTGCGTTGAAAACTGAGGCTGATCGACTCCGCCCCGATCTTGCTGGCTGAATAGGGCGATTGAGGCTGAAGGGGATGTTTTTCATCAATAGGGGTGTACAGTGCAGAGCCATACACCTCACTGGTGGAGACGATCACCCCGCGCCGGGTTTCCCAGTGGCGCATTGCCTGCAAGACATTAAGGGTGCCGCCAATGTTCACGGAGACTGTTTCTTCGGGGTGGCGGTAGGAGTACGGGATCGAGATGATCGCGCCCAAATGGTAAACGGTATCAACCCCTCGGAGGGCGGAGCGCACTGCATCCGGATCGCGTAGATCACCCGCGTAAGTCTCGATCTGCGCCCGAACATCCGCTGGTAGATCAGCCAGATTCCCACCCTGTTCACCACCAGAGGTATAGCGGATAAAAGCGCGCACCCGAAAGCCGTCACGCACCAGCGCTTCTACAAGGTGGCTGCCAATAAAACCCGCCGCGCCTGTCACCAGAACTGTCGCTGTACCCACTCGTTTATGATCTCCACAAGGTCGTTTCATTCTACTATAACTTGGGCAGACCCGATTAGCGATAGCGTAAATGGCGTGAGAAGTTACACACTTGCCCCCATCCCTATATCCCCACAACCATAAGGGACTGATTTATCTTTCAGCCAGCATTGTGGTCATAGAGATAGGAAAAATTAGAAAAAATGGCGCTTCGCCCTTGCCTTCAAAGCCTATTCAAAGCCTATTCAAAGCCTATTTCAGGACAACTTAATCCGGCTTGGATTCTGCGCTTCCACAGTCATTGAGGCGAAAAATAGATCCGCTCATCAGCACTGAAAAGAAACACCCTCAGCTTTAACCCGGATCAGGGGCAAATGATGCAGGCGAGACAGGACGCCGACAGTAACTGCTGTTATGATCTGAGCGGGCGTTTCTGAGGGCAGGTGGTCAATCGGGCGCATAACACCCACCACCAGCGACCTAGAGCGTGCGTGATTCCACCAGAATACAAACAGATAGGGGCAGCGTAAGCTTTCTCAGCAGGAAAATTACATCGGCGTTTCCATCGGCGGTTAGTGGGGCTATTTCGCCCGTTTCCGGCTGTTCACAAAGCCCATTGAGTCATCAAGGTCTCTAAGTTTTCGGTCACCAGATCCGGGTGCGCCTGAGCGCGAGGAATGTCCTCTCGATGACTGATCCCGGTCAGGACGAGGGCTGTTTTCATGCTCACACCCGCCGCGCCTAAAATGTCAGTATCCAACCGATCCCCAATCATCAAGGTGCGTTCTGGGAGGGCCCCAAGTCGCTCTAAGGCAATCTCAAACATTGTAGGCTGGGGTTTGCCCATGATCAAAGGTTTGTGCCCGGTCATGGTCTGAACCGCCGCGATCAAACTTCCCGCGCCGGGGGTTAGACCTCCGGGAACGGGGAAGGTAGCATCAGCATTTGTACCAATAAAGGCTGCCCCTGCCAAAATCCGACGCCCCGCAATGGTCAGTTTTTCATAGGTCATTTGGGTATCCAACCCTACCACCACCACCTGAGCATTGTCCGGGTCGATCAGGTAACCGCGAGCACGCAGCATGGCAGCGAGACTCTCGCTGCCAACAACATAGATCGGGGTTCCTGAGGGGTAGTTTTTAACCATCGCCTCCGCCGTGACAATCCCAGAGTTTATTACCTGATGATCGTGCACAGGAATGGCATAACGCCCGATTTTGGGCACATATTCGGCAGGGGTGCGGGTACTATTGTTGGTCAAAAAGACATAAGGAATGCCCCGCTGATTCAGAAAAGTGAAAAACTGAGGCACGCCGGGGAGTCTCTCCTCGCCGCGCCAAACCACGCCATCTAAATCTAGGGCAACGGCACGGATTGTGTGTAGATCAACGTTCATGGCGCTGTGAATCCTTTTTTGGTGGCTCTGTGCCTAGCAGGCTGTTCGCTTAAGAAGACATCAGTTCACCCTTCATTTTTTGAAGCGGCGTCTTAAAAAGTCCAGCATCACCGGATCGATCTTTTCGGGATGATCATCGGGTGACCAGCGCTCTTCGAGGTTTTCAACGCCCACCAAGGCCCAAAAGGCCTCGCGGGTAGGCTCGTCCCAAAAACCGTTGATCTCCCCCTGATAGTGCCCCTGTGCCTGCAACAATACCTGAATTTCAGCCGCGATGGCATTATCAATCGGCAGACGTTTCTCAGGGGGTGTTTTGTCGAAATAAAGGGTGCGTAAGGCCAGCAGCTCGTTCAAACGGGGAATAGGGTCATGGTGATCATCCACCCGTAGATCGATCAGACGATCATTATCACCACCATAACCGCCGCCAGCTTTCACCACCAGCAGTGCGGCCGATTGTTTCCCCCGGCGATCTCCCCCAACTCTGTCACCGGCAAGCAGGGACTCCAAAAGGCGATCTGCAAAACTACCTTTAGCCCCCATATAAGCTCGTGCCATGGTATCGATGACGACCCGACCAGCAAGGATATTCCCCTGACAGGTGAAGTGATCACCCACATAATGCCCTGCATAATCAAAACAATCGGCACCGGTGTGCGCAGCGGCCCCACCCTGTCCATCAACCGCCCCCACTTGGCGGTGTTCAGCCTCAGGGTCAGCGGCCAATAGTTTTGCGAGGGTTTCCTCAGCGCTCAATCCTGTCGCCATGAGGTTCAGACCATCAGGCCCGAAAGTGACTTTAGCAAAAGCCTGAGTGGCAACGGCCCCTACCCCTGCCCGCGCCCATGGCACCACAGCACCTACGGCCAGAAACTTGCTGGCGACTGCAACACCCCATGACTCTTCTTCAGGACTGTAGGCCACAATAGAAAAGGTCATGGGTTTTACTCCACCACAAAATGTGAACCGGGATCAATGACGATGGCTTTGGCGTCCGTCTCAGTATGGATACGGCGTGCCCACAAGGATACATCTTGTTGAATCACGGGAAAGGTATTGTAATGAATGGGGAAAACGCTGTGCGGCCGGATCAGGCGGGTAGCATCGACGGAATCTTCAATACCCATCGTGTAGTTGTCACCAATAGGCAAAAATGCCACCTCAATGCCCATATCCCCGATCAAGCGCATATCGGAGAAAAGCGCGGTATCACCCGCAAAGTATAACCGCTTACCTTTATGGGTGATGATGATCCCACAGGCTTGTCCACCATAGGAACCATCAGGGAAAGAAGAGCTGTGATCAGCTTTAACAAACTTTACATGCCCAAAGGGATGATGGTATCCACCGCCTGTATTCTGAGCATGAACCGCTTGCAGCCCCTGTTTTTGGAGCCATGTGGCGATCTCAAAGGTGCCAACAACCGTTGCGCCAGTACGCTTGGCGATTGCCACTGTATCCCCTAGATGATCGCCATGCGCATGGGTGAGGAGGATGTAATTCGCACGCACCTGATCCGGGCTGATGGTGGCGAGCGGATTACCACTCAGGAAGGGATCGATCAACACATGGGTGTTCTCGATCTCAAGCGAAAAACCGGAATGTCCAAACCAAGTGATTTTGAGGGTCATGATTTGACTTTTCCTGCAATCAAACAACACATTGTTTTTGGGATGAGTATAACGCAAGTTGGGGCGAAGGCGGGCAAAAACCCATTCCCCAAAATGGCTTACACACTTGCCCTATCCCCCCGCGGTCACTTTGTGGTGCTTACTCCAACGGAAAAGGGGGAACCGTTTTTTGAGGAGGTTTCCCCCTCAACCTACCCTGCCCCAGAATACGCAAAAATTGGCTCCACTACGCTAATCCTATTCCTTGTTAACAGAGTCTGATCGGCAAGGTGGGTATAATCTTGGGGTACACAGAGAGGAGCCGCCTTCGATCATGAAGAAACTTATCCTGATATGTCTGGTTCTGTTTTTAGGCACGGTTGCATTTGCCACCCTTGAGATCAGCCGTGCTCAAGGCGGAGTCGAAGTTACCACTGACAGTATCTTAAAGCTGCGCGCCGGGCCCGGCACGCGCTATGAGGATTTGGGGCGCATCCCGGCTGGCACAACCCTGATCGCCTTTGCCCGCGATGAACAAACGGGCTGGGTCAAGGTGGAGTTTGAAGGCAAAGCGGGTTGGGTTAATGTCGCGTTCATCAGCTTCAAGGGTAACCTGCGGGCGCTCCCCATAGGTGATGCTGCGCCGCCGGCAGGGCAAGCGCCAACAGGCGGTATCGGGGGGGCAACCCCTACCCCACCTAACTCAACGGGCGCACCTCAAAATGGGCAGATCGAATCGATGACTCTGTATGCCCAAACGGATCGGGTGGACTATTACAACATCGTCTATTACAGCGATGGGCTGCGCATCGCTGGTTTTTACGCAGAGCCGCGTTCTCCGGGTAAATACCCGGCGGTAATTTACAACCGAGGCGGCAACCGAGGCACAGGCGCGCTTCAGGGTTACGAGTTTGCGCCCTTTGCAGAGATGGGCTTTGTGGTTGCGGCTTCGCAGTACCGGGGTGGGCCGGGCAGCGAAGGCGCGGATCAACTGGGGGGCGGTGACGTCAACGATGTATTGGCGCTGATCCCACTACTCAAGAGTCGGGGGCAGGTTGATCCCTCACGGATAGCGATGTTTGGCTCCTCACGGGGGGCACTCATGACTTATATCGCCCTACGCAAACTGGGTGAGCGGGGCAGCAGCGACATTAAGGTCGCTGCGACCACCAGCGCCCTGACCGACCTGTTTATGTGGGCCAAAGAGCGCCCTGATCTCAACGGCGGAGCCTATCTCGAACTGGTAGGCGCAACCACCAGCGGCAATCCCGCTGCCTTCCGAGCGCGTTCAGCCACTTATTGGGCAGGGTTGATCCGGGTTCCACTGCTAATCCAGCATGGGGATGCGGATACGGTGGTCTCAGTAGAGCAGTCTAAAGCGCTTGGGGCCGCACTCAAACGCACTGGGCGCAGCTATAAGCTGATCATTCAGGCGTTTGGGGATCACGGTTTGTTCACCCACGATGAGGGTTACCCCGAAACCATGAAATGGTTTCAGCAGTACATTGGGCGCAGTGGTGATAACTGGGACTATTACTACTGGAAAGATGCAATCCTGAACGCGATTGGCAAACTGAGGAAAAACTGGTGATCGCCACCGATCAGTCTGATTCCGGTCTCGTCCGCGTCCCCCTCCGGGAAGTTGCGCTGATCACGGCGGCGGCGCTGGTGGTGATGATGCTTCTGTTCCAATGGCTTGTGCCTCTGTATACCGGATTTACCCATCTCGCCAACCATTACGCCGACCAGTTCCGAGCGGGCAATGGGCTGGTTTTTAACGCGGGGGAACGGGTGCTGCTGGTGGCAGCGCCTGTATATCTCCTATTGTTGGGTCTTTTGCCCCAATCACTGCCTTTTGTGTTGGGGGTGGCACTGGCGATGGGCTGTGCTTATTTCCTTGCACGGCAGGCGGTAGACTCACTCACCGCGTTTTTGGTGACTGCGGTCTATGGGGGGCTGTTAACCATCGGCATCAACACACCCTACCCCTTCGCAGCGGGCTTGTGCCTGCTAGGAGTGGTTCTGACCCTGCACCAGCGCCCGTTTTGGGCAGGCATGATCTTTGCCCTCGCAGTGGGTGTAACCCCCGAATCACTGATCCCCGCCCTGATCACCCTGCTGTCCGCATCCCAACGCCAAAGCGCGGATCGGGTTGCCCTCGGTTTTGTGATCGTGTTGGCTGGGCTGATCGCGGCCTTGATCGCCTATTACGGTGAGGGGCTGCGCGGGCTGCTCACCGCGAGAACCTACCTGCTCCCACAGATGGGGCTGATCCTCACTTATGCGGGTTTGTCCATCCCTGCATTGGCGGGGGTGCTTGCCCGGATGCAATTTGTCATTCAAAAAGGACTCCCTTTGCTGGCGCTGCTGGCCACCGTTATTTTTGGGGCTGTTTTCCTCAACCGATCATCACAGCCTGATCCAGCGCTGCCTGTGGAGCGCCTCGGTTTCGGGTCGGCCAGCGCAGCCCCTTTCACAGAACATCCCCTCAATCAGACGTGGATCGCTTTTGATGGCAATTACCAACCCGATATTCGAGCGATGACCGAACGGGGTGATCACCGCTCCCCGCTGGTGAAGTATCTGCCCCAAACGATTCTGATAGATCGCGCCTTTGATCCTGCCTATTTTTTCGGTGTTGAAACGCTGGAGCGGCTTGGTTATCGCCTTTCCGGGGATGGGCGTGCATGGCAGTTTAACAGACCTGAACCGAGTGAGGGCTTCAGCCACAGACCCTTTACATTTCGTTTTACCCCGGACGTGAGTCTGAGTGCAGTGTCGCTTGATTCACCGCCTGAAGGTGGCTTGCAGCGGGTAGGTTTGTACTGGCATCTGGAGCGCTCCGCCCTGCGCCCGATCCGGGTTCGTTTTCGGGCGGCGTGGCAAGGGACAGAGTCTGCGCTCTTTGAGGATGAGATCGCTGCCAGCATTCTGCGAGCGGGAACGGTCGAGACCTATCACGCACTGCCATTACCTGCGGGCGTCTCTGGAGAGGATGTCCAGATTTACCTGAGCCTGATCATCAACGATGGCCACGCCGGAAATGAGACCCTAATTGGCGGGGATTGAACCCTCAACCCAATCCTGATATAATGCACTTTTGTAATTACCCTGACCAACAGGCAGACAAAAGCGTTCAGCCTGTGTGGTGTCTCGAAAGGTAGGAATGAACGCAATGGCGATGAATAAAGAAGCAAAAGCGGAATTGTTAAAGGGTTTTGCCCGTCATGAGGGCGATACTGGTTCACCCGAAGTTCAGATCGCGCTGCTCACTGCACGGATCATCCAGTTGACGGAGCATCTTAAAACCCACAAACATGACGAACACTCGCGCCGAGGATTGCTCAAACTCGTCGGACAGCGCCTCCGTCAGCTTCGGTATCTGCATCAGGTGAACCCCGAAGGTTATCGGGCACTGATCGAAAAGCTGAATCTGCGCGACTATGTAGGGCGTTGATCCGCAAAGGGTCTCCCGTCCGAGCGAGCGCCTCTAATTTGCCCTCATTCATCATATCGGTGGCTGCACAGAGAACAGTCACCGATTGATGTGTTTAAGACCATACGTGAAGGAGCATCAATCATTTTATGAGCAACGACGAACAAACACAGCGATTTACCGCTAAGATAGGCGGCGAAGAGATTATCATAGAGACGGGCAAATTAGCGCCTCAGACCAGCGCGGCGGTCACGGTGCGTATGGGCGATACGGTCATTTTGGCAACCGTCACCATGAGCCGCACCATGCGCGAAGGGATCGACTTTTTCCCTCTCACCGTTGAATACGAGGAGCGGCTATACGCAGTCGGGCGGATCCCCGGCTCCTTCTTCCGCCGTGAAGGCCGTCCCGGTGAGCAGGCAATCCTCACCAGCCGCGTGACTGACCGCCCCCTGCGTCCCCTTTTCCCCAAAGATTTGCGCAATGATGTGCAGGTAATTATTTATGCCCTAAGCCACGATCAGGTGCGGCCTCTGGATATGCTCTGCATTTTGGGCGCAAGCGCGGCCCTGCATATCTCCGAAGTGCCGTGGGACGGCCCCGTCGCTGGGGTGCGCATGGCCCTGATCGATGATCAGTTGGTGGCCAACCCGACTTATGCCCAGATGGAGAAGTCGGCCCTTGATCTGCGCATCGCTGGGACGAAAGATGCGATCATCATGGTTGAAGCGGGTGCTCAGGAAGTGGACGAAACCATGATGGTCAAGGCCTTGGGCGCGGCACAAGAAGCGATCCAGGACGTGATCCGGGTTCAGGAAGAAATGCGGGCCAAACTGGGCAAAGCCAAAGTGGACTATACCCCCGCTAAGCCCAAGACTGAACTGATGGAAAAGGTGCGTACCCGCGCCTCTGCCAGCATCGCCAATATTATTGCCCAGCGCACCAATACTGACGAGCGTCAAGCGGAATTGTGGGATCTGCGTGATACCCTTGTGGCCGAATACTCCAACCCGGTTGAGGCTGCGCGTGACGCCGCTGATGGCTTTACCCCTCAGCAAATCATGGCGGGTTTTGAGGATGTGGTCTCGGAAGAAGTGCGCCGGCGCATCTTGTATGAAGGGGTTCGCCCTGATGGGCGCGGTTTGAAGGATATTCGCCCTCTCTCCGCTGAAGTGGGCGTGCTGCCCAGAGTT
Source organism: Anaerolinea sp. (assembly GCA_014879835.1). Taxonomy (GTDB): domain Bacteria; phylum Chloroflexota; class Anaerolineae; order Aggregatilineales; family UBA2796; genus UBA2796. The sequence continues at coordinate 20,142 of JACSRJ010000099.1, read as the reverse complement.
CATGGTTCGGGCTTGTTCCAACGGGGACGCACTCAGGTGATGAGCGTGGTCACACTGGGGATGCCCGGTGAGAGTCAGCAGCTTGACACCCTTGATCCAGACTCCACCAAACGTTATATGCACCACTACAACATGCCCCCCTTTGCTTCGGGTGAAACCACGCCGCTGCGTGGCCCTAAGCGCCGCGAGATCGGGCACGGGGCGCTGGCCGAAACGGCTCTGCGTAACGTCATCCCGCCGGAATCAGAGTTCCCTTACACCGTCCGGGTAGTGAGTGAAGTCCTTTCCTCCAACGGCAGCACCTCGATGGCCAGTGTGTGCGGCTCTACCCTTGCGCTGATGGATGCAGGTGTCCCGATCAAAGCGCCAGTGGGTGGGGTGGCCATGGGTTTGATCACCGATGGCGACAAATACGCGGTCTTGACTGATATTCAGGGTTTAGAAGACCATATCGGCGATATGGATTTTAAAGTCGCTGGCACCAAAGCCGGGATCACCGCCCTTCAGATGGACTTGAAGATCAAGGGGGTCTCGTGGAAGGTGATGGAAGAGGCTCTTCAGCAGGCTTATGAAGCCCGCATGATCATCCTTGAGGTCATGACCAACGCCATCCCTGAGGTGCGCACGCAGCTCAGCCCCAATGCGCCGCGCCTGATCACCCTCAAGATCGACCCCGAAAAGATCGGTTCGATCATTGGCCCCGGCGGCAAGACCATCCGCGGGATGCAGGATCAGTATCAGGCGGTGATCGAAGTCCAGCAAGATGGCACGGTCTATGTGTCCGCGGTGGTGGGTGCCAATGCCGAAAAGGTGGCGGACATCATTCAGGGCATGACCGAGGACGCCGTCATCGGGCGCATCTACACCGGAAAAGTGGTACGGATCGAGCCTTATGGGGTCTTTGTGGAATTCCTGCCCAACCGGGATGGGTTGGTGCATATCAGTCAGCTTTCAGATCGGCGCATTGAACGTATCGAGGATGAAGTCTCCATCGGTGATGAACTGATGGTTATGGTCACGGACATTGATCCCAGCGGCAAGGTGCGTCTGAGTCGTCAGGCCGTCTTGGAAGATTGGACCCCTGAAGAAGCCCGTGAACGGGATCGTCCTCGCCCCAGCAGCGGTGATCGACGCGGTGGCGGCGGTGGTGACCGACGCGGTGGTGGTGGTGGTGATCGGCGCGGCGGCGGAGGCTATGACCGACGGCGGTGAGCGCGATCACGATTCGTCCTGTGCGCGCTGAAGATCGACCTGATCTAGAGGAGATCGCGGCGCGCACTTGGAACGGCACCGACTATCTTCCGACTCTGATCGATTCGTGGATCGCCGATCCTCACGGGGGCTTTTGGGCCGCCCAACAGGGTCATAAGGTGATCGGAACGGTCAAACTCACCCGTCTTACGGCGGGTGAATGGTGGATGGAAGGAATGCGTGTTCACCCTGACTTTCATGGGCGAGGGGTGGGGCGGCTGCTTCACGATTATCTAGTCGCAGAAGCTCAGAAGGTTGGTTCTGGCGCCCTGCGTTTTTGCACCAATCTTGACAATATTGCCATTCAAAAAATGGCTTTGGCCACAGGCTTTACGCAACGCGCCCGTTTTTTGCGTTATACCATGCGTCCAGCGGCTCAGCCACCAGAGCAGACGTTCTTTCGTGCCCTTACCCCGGCGGATGTTCCCGCAGTAAGGACACTTTTGGAGCGTTCGCACTTTTATGCCCAAACGGATCGGAGCCTGATCCAACTGCGTTGGTTATGTCGGTTTATCACGGACAGCCACCTGCTCGAACTGATCGAAACAGGCAAAGCCTTTGGTTGGTACGGTGTGCACAGTGATCCATGGCGGGTGGATGGGCTTCTGTTGGGCTATTCGGCCCCTTCCATAGCCGATCCGTCGATCACCGCGTTTTATGTGACTTACTTGGATGCGCTGCCTTCGCATTTCGCCACAATGGCCCATGAGGTCAAAGGCTGGAGCGCCCAACTGAAGGTATCTGAGGTGCGCTATATGACGGCGGTTTCACCCGATAGACTGGTCGCTATTGAACAGGCAGGGTGGCGTCGCCCCACCGATAACAGCGGGCGTGCTTGCTTGTTCTCACGTCCATTAGGGAACGGCTGAGACGCCTTCCTAAACGATCAAAAAATTGAGAGATACCCAACACATACCAGAAAGGATAACTCAAAATGCCCCGTACAACCCTGAATGATCGCGCTCGTAAGCAGCGCATCCGCGCTCGTGAGTATAACAAACTGCGCCGCCAGATGATCAAACTCGAATCGATCACTGATGCACAGATTGCTACCCTCAAGAAGATCGAAGCGGTCATGGAAAAAGGGCAACTGCCTACCACCCAAGACATCCCGGATTGGGAAGCCCTGCGTGAAATGGGCGTCATCCGGCTTGATGGGGATCAGGTGATCCTGACCTCAGTCGGCGGTGATGTCCTCGACGCGGAAGAAGCCTAACCGCGGAAATGGGCGCAGTCCATTTCCGTTAACATCGTTTAAGCGCAAACCAAGATCACAACCTGAAAGGGGTACTTATGGATAACGAAATTCCGACCGAAGTCCTTTCGGAAACCGAAAATTTCAGCGTGTGGATGTCCCAAGAGCCAGATGGGGAAGTGCAGTACCATCTCGAAGTGGGCAGCGGCAATGTGACTATCCACTTCTTCCAAGACGAGTGGGATGAGTTTTTGGAACTGGTCAAAGGTTTAGTGCCTCAGAAAAAGTAATTAAGGAGAGAGAGGGGAAGTTGTGTTGCCCACACAGCCAACACAGCCCCCCAAAACTTCACCATTTTAAGGCACTCCTGTCCCTGCTATAATGCTGTTTTCGGGTAATTTCAAGCAACGCTTAGCACTAGGCGAGGGCGTCCGGGCGGGCGTCTGCGCACAAAACGAAAGGTAATCAGAGATGTCCGATAATTTGGTCAGAGCGTTTGATGCGCAGGATCGGGGGTTTCCTAAAGTCTCCCCGGGTGATACTGTGCGTGTTCATGTGAAGATCGTTGAAGGCGATAAGACTCGTATTCAGGTCTTTCAGGGCGTGGTGATCCGTCATCACGGCGGCGGCCAGAACGAGATGTTCACCGTGCGCCGGATCGCCAGTCACGGGGTTGGGGTGGAACGCTCCTTCCTTTTCCGCAGCCCCCGCATCGACAAGATCGAAGTGCTGCGTCACGGTAAGGTGCGCCGCGCCCAACTGTATTACATGCGCAACCTGAGTGGAAAAGCTGCCCGCCTCAAGGAACGTCGTGCCGGGATCGCTGCTACTGAGGACACCTCCAGCGCGGAGTAAAGTGAAGCATGGCTCGACCACTGATCGGGATTGTGGCTGCGCTTCATCGTGAAAATCGACTCGCTTTTTATGGGCTGCTGCCCGCCTATACTCAGGCTGTGGCTGAGGCGGGCGGGCTGCCTGTGATGATCGTGCCTAACCTTGATCAAGCATCCCTGCGCGATCTTTACGACCGTCTCGACGGGGTACTGCTGGCCGGTGGCGCGGACATCGACCCGGCTTTGTATGGTATGAGCAGCGATGCCGAGTCTTTTGGAGTCTATGGGGTGGACAGCACCCGCGATCAGGTTGAGGTGCATTTGGCCCAGTGGGCACAGCAGGAAGATAAGCCTCTTCTGGGTATTTGTCGCGGCGCTCAGATGATTAATGTCGCCCTCGGTGGGACTCTGTACCGCGATATTGCCAAAGAATATGCCCATCCCAAACAAATTGATCATGCCCTTTGGGGCAAGTTCCCCCGCGATCACTATGGACATGCGGTGAATATCAACCCGGAGAGCCGTCTAGCAGCGGCACTGGCGGGTGAAACCCATGCGCCCGTGAACAGCCTCCATCATCAGGCGATTCGTGATCTTGCTCCCCTGCTGCGGGTTTCGGCCCGTTCTGAAGATGACCTTGTAGAGGGCGTGGAAATCCCTGACGCCCGTTTTTTCCTTGCAGTGCAGTGGCACCCCGAAGAACTGATCGAACGCAGCACAGCCATGCGCAACCTGTTTAAAGCCTTTGTTGATTCTGCCCGGTAAGCCCTAAAGAGAGGACAGCCCTATGTCTGATCCGCGCCCCATTGGCATGATGGACTCTGGTGTAGGCGGGCTGTCGGTGTTACAGCAGGTGCGCGCTTTGATGCCCACCGAAACGATCCTTTATGTGGCTGATCAGGGACATTTGCCCTATGGGATGCGGGCCCGCGAAGAAATCCGCACTTTTTCGGAACAGATCGCTCACTACCTGATCAATGAGCGCCAGTGCAAGATTCTGGTGGTCGCCTGCAACTCGGCCAGCGCGGCGGCCCTTCATCATCTGCGGCAGCGATTCCCCCAGACTCATATTGTGGGTATGGAACCAGCCATCAAACCAGCAGCAGAACACACCAAAACCGGGGTGATCGGGGTGATCACCACGCAGGCGACTTATCAGGGAGAACTGATGGCGAGTGTTATTGATCGTTTTGCTCAGGGGGTGCGGGTCGAAACACAGGTATGCCCCCGTTTGGTGCTTCTGGCTGAGGAAGGCGCGCCGGATACCCCAGAATCCCGCCAGATTGTGGCTGATTACCTTACCCCTCTCAAAGATGCCGGAATGGATCAGTTGGTGTTGGGCTGCACCCATTTTCCTTTCCTGATGACCCAACTGCGCGCTGTTTTGGGTGATCAAATTGAGATTGTTGATCCAGCCCCGGCTGTGGCCCGTCAGACTCAGCGGATACTCGCGGGTATGGACGCCCTCAACCCTGAAGGGCGGGGTGAAGTGACTTATATCACCAGCGGCGATCCCCTCAAGTTTGAGCGCACCATTACCCGCCTAATCGCTGATTCCCGGCCTCAGGTTCGGGCGGCGGGCTGGCGCGATGGGGTGTTCTACTTACTGCCCGTCTCTGACCCTTCCACGGTGAACTCCACCCGATCATAAAGCTGCCCATTGATCTGAGGCTGCACCGCATGTAAGCCCGGATAGTAACGGCGGGTGGTGATGGGCGCAAAACTGTGAACTCGGCTGATCTGGGCCACTTCACGCGGTTTGAGGGTGCGCCGGGTGAGTTTAAAGACCTTCGTCCCCGTTTTGCCTCGGGCTCGGGCCAGATGCAGCACATAGTCAATGACCACATCCTGAGGTTCATCGGCCAGCGATTCGATCTCAAAACTGAAAGTCACGGATCCGTGCATGGGGATGCGGGTTGGGCTGACTTTGAGCGCTCTCACCTTAACTTGCACCTGTGTGCCCACCCCAATTAAGGACAAGGCTGAAGGGTTGCCCGCTTTGATCAGGGTGCGCAGGGACTGTCGAATGATCCAGTCCAACTCCGCGGATTTTCCCCCATCTTGCCATCGTTTGAGAGTCTTGAGGACAATCTCAGGGTTATCTTTGGCAATGTCGTTCAGGTTGTTGGCCACACTACGCCGCACGGTCTCAGCCGGATCACAGTAGAGTTTATCAAGGATGGGCAGGATGGGTGTTGGGTCTCTTTTGAGGTCTGGCAGGGAGATGCCCCACGGCAGGCGCGGTCGGCAGCCTTCGGTGGCCAAACGTCGTACATGAAAACTAGGGTGATCGGCCCACTTGAGCATTTGAGTCATCATCCGTTGAGGGTAACGAATGATGAAGGGACGCACCGCAAACTCAGCCGAAACCCGTTGGGTGAATAACTCTAAAGCAGGGATCGAGACTTCAAAGTCATCCAAGCCATATAACGACACATAATCGGACGGAACCATCGCCACAAAACTGCCCGCCGGAAAGCGGGGCGCGGCCCGCTGCAAGATTTGCAGTGCAGATCGATAGGGGGTGGGCAGAAATTTGTGCAGGGTTTCAGTCACATGCCGCATTCGGGCCTTAAGCTCGCGCCCGGCCCACTTGTCGTCAAAGACCTGAGCGCTGAATCCAGCCCGATCAAAGGGCGAATAGGCGCTTTGAATCGCTTCCCCAAAAGCCCCGATCAGTTTGGGATTAAACAGCGACTCTTTCAGCGCGGGGGCTTTTTCAACCATGATGCGCCTTTCTTCAGAAGTGGTACCCGTGAACTTGCCCCTCAATCGATTGGGATCAAGTGGGTGAGGGAGCATACCCATAAGGTATTATAGCACAAATGTACTAAACAAGGTGAAGGGGGATTTGACTCTTGAGGGGTAGACGCTTCAAACGCCCCCCAAAAAAGGCAAATACGTTGTAGGGGGAACCCTCAAGTTTCTCCAGTAAACCTTGCCCCTGTCGATAAATATGGGGCAGCTTGGCTCAACTGCGTAAGTTCTACAGTTAAAAGAACACAAGATGATCGGATCGCGCTTCTGCGCTACAATGGTGGTTATTATCCACGCACACGCTGATCTTTTTTGAAGGTCTTTTTTAAACCGGGGGACTGATGAGCGATCCACAAGTCGAAGAACTGCTTCAACAGGGAATCGAACTGGCTAAGGCAGGGGACGCAGCCCATGCGCGCACTCTGCTGCGCGAAGCGGTTCGGCTTGATCCTAACAGTGAGAAAGGGTGGATGTGGCTAACCAGTGTGGTAGAGACCGATCAAGAGCGTCTCTACTGTCTGCGTAAGATTCTCCAGATCAATCCCAACAACGCCAATGCTCAGCGGGGGATCAAAAAGATCGAAGCGGCGATTGCGGCACAAGGACTTCAGTCAACACCGCCTTCGGCGCTGCCGCCTAGCACTCCGTCTCCTTCGGAGCTTGCACCGCCCCAATCCCCATCCGGGCAATCAGGGATACGCCGCCTTTCAGAGGCACGTCCGAGTGATGTGCCCCCGCCACCCTCGCCTGCCCCCGGAGGCAGCGGCATCAAAAAATTGCGCCCACTGGAAGAACCGCTGCCGCCCGGGCCGCCCCCGGAACAACCCGGCACGCCTCGCCCTCAGCAACTGGGTACATCTAAGTCCCAAACGCAAGAAATGGATGCTTATCTGACTCAATTGGGGGGTGAAAAAGCACCGGGCAAACCAGCCAGCAGTGGACGGCTTCAAACCCCGGGTGGCCCACCCAAAAGTGGACGACTCTCTGGACCGCAGCCGCCTGTACCAGTTGTGGACGAGCGCACGATCAACGGGATCATGCCACAGGTTGAGAACTTTTTGAGCAGTTACCGGGAGATTCCTGCCGCAGACCTACCTGTCCAATGGATCAAAAAGTCGCGCCGTCGGGCAGGTGAGACCAGCGAAACCACAATGCGACTGCGTTTGGGCGCGCTGGCAGTGGCGGTCATTGGGGTGATCGGCTTCGGGGTGGTCTTTTTGATCAGCCAGATCAGCGCTGGGGGAATCAACATTGCGTTTTGGAGCACCCCAACGCCTTCGCCCACTGCGACCGCTACCCTGACTCCAACCTTGGGACTGACCAATACCCCTTCACCCACGCCTCGAGTGCGTGTTCAAGCGACAGCCACACCCACCTTCCGAGCGGGCAGCATTTATGCGCGCACAGCCACCCCGGTTTTCCCTGAAGGAACCCGCAACCGGGCTATGGCAGAAGGGTTGGCCCTACTTTCGGTCGGTAAGTTTGAAGAAGCCCTTGATAAACTCGAAAGTGAGCGGAAGGGCTTAGAACTGGCCAAAAACGAGGAATACTTTGAAATCCTCTATCACATGGCACAGGCATACGTGGGTATGGGGCAGCCGGATCGGGCGCTTACCCTGCTCAACGATAATGTGAATCCCGACTCAGGCGCGTATCGGGCCGCACTGGCCTCGGTTTATTATGCCCTAGGTGACGAGACCCGCGCCTTGACTGAAGCCAACGGGGCGCTTCGGGAAGATGCGCGCTTCTTCAGCGCCGCGGTGGTCGCGGCAAAAGTCTATACCTCACAGGGCGACTTCACCTCAGCGCGGCGAGCCTTGAACACAGCCCTCGATTCCAGCCCCACCAATCTTATCCTGCTGTTGGAACGGGCGCGGGTGCAGATCGCGGCGGGTAACCCCGCTTCGGCCTTGGATGATGCTCAACTGGCTCTCTACCTTGATCCCATCAACAACGCGGCCTTTATCATCCGTAGTGAGAGTCTGCTGGCGCTGGCCGAAGCGCAAGGTGATTCTCAGGCGCGGATTCAGTCCTATGGGACGGCGGTCTTGGCGGTGCAGGAATACCTGCTTCATTACCCCGGCGAACCTTTCGCGTGGTACTTGCTAGGACGCGCCCGTGAAGGCGAAGGGAATCTCGACCTTGCCCTGAACGCCTACGAACAGGGGCTAGCGGGTGGTGATGACACCCCATCTGCCGCGGCCATTTATCTGGCGCAAGGGCGGCTTTTGCTCAAAGCCCACCGTTACCGTGAGGCTCAGGCCGCACTGGAACGGGCCAACACCCTTGACGAGACTGAAGAAGGACGTACCCTGAGCCTTGAAGCAGCCGCTTCAACAGGCGATTATGTGACTGCCTTAGAAGATCTGCGCTTCTTGCAGCGCCGCAATCCTGACGATCAGACACTCTCTGCCCGTAAGCTTGATCTGCTTCTGCAGGCGTGGCTAGAAAGTCGGATCGACACCGCCCAGTTCCGTGAGGAAAGCGCGTTGGTGACCGACAATTACCTGAACGCTTTAAACGCGCAAGACCGGGTGGCAGCACTGGTTTATCGGGGAGTAGTGCGTTATGAAGATAACCAATACAACGCGGCTGTGACCGATCTAAGCGCCGCCCTTGCGCTGCGCCCATCGGCACCTGCATATTACTTCCGGGCGCGCTCCGCGGAGGCCCTTAATCAACTGCCTCAGGCAGCGCTTGATTACCAGTGGGTGGTGTTCTGGGGGCGGCTGGAAAATGTCCCCTATTTACAAGAGGCCGAAGCCCGCCTCAATGCGGTTTTGAGCCTGCTGCCCACGGAGACTCCGACCCTGACTCCGACCAACACCCCAACTTCAACTCCGACCCGCACGCCTACCCGGACGCCGCTTCCCACCCGAACACCCATCCCGACGCGCACACCTATTCCCACTCGGACGCCCGTGCCCACCCGGACACCTCGCCCAACAGAGACGCCCAGACCGTCAGCAACACCGCGCCCGTCGGCGACGCCGCGCCCCACCAGCGCACCTTAAATTTAGCGTCAAGACCTCAGCTTCCCTTCTGCAGTACCCAGTAGAAGGGAAACTGGGGCAATGACAGTGAACCTTGCCCCCTACCGCAGCCTGAATCGCAGCAGCGCTATTTCCTCGTTACAATTACCCGCATCAATCTCACGTTGAGGCGGTCTTGCGCATGGATTCTGCCATCGCTATCCAACAGATACTCCGGGAGTGCAGCAAAGACGATGAAGCGTATCAGCGTCTTCTAGAACTGTTCCAAACACAGACGGCTCCCCAGTCAAAACCAAACCCCTCACCACCGCCAGTTGACCTCCAACGACAGCGTTTTTTTGAGAAGCTCTACCAAATCGCTATTGAGTTGCTTAATCAACGCAGCCTTGAAAAGCTGATGCAGGATATTTTGGATGCTTCGGTTGATATTCTTGACGCTCCCTATGGGGAGATCAACCTTGTTGAGGGCGATGAACTGGTCGTTTATGCTGTCACGGAAAACCAACGTTTTTTGCGGGGTGATCGGGCAAACCGTGATCAGGCTCGTGTTGCATGGCGGGCCTTCGATACCCACAAACCCGCAATTCTGGACGACTATTCTACTTGGGCGTATCGCCGCCCTATGTATGAATCGGTCGAACTGCACGCCATCGCGGATTTTCCCATCCTGACCGGGGATACCTGCTTAGGCACCTTAGGGATTGGCCGCACCATTCCTCACTATCCCTTCACCGCGGAGGAGATTCAGCACGGCATCCTCCTATCCCAGTTGGCGGCACTTGCGATCCATAATGTCAAACAGTATGAAGATGCGATCCATGAGATCGAGGAACGCAAACAAGTTGAGGAGGCACTGCGGCGCAGCGAATCCAGAATGCGCTTCCTGTTTGAAAACAATCCAGCGGTGCTGTTTAGCTTTCGGGTGCTGCCTGAAGGCGGTTATGTAGATATGTTCACCAGTGATAACCTTGAGCGGGCGATGGGCTTTACCCCAGAGCAGTTCAGTGATTGGAAGTTCTGGGCTTCACGCATTCATCCCGAAGATCGGGAGCGGGTGATCACCAGCATGAACACGGTTTCGCCCACTGGAACCCGCCGGCAGGAGTATCGGATATTAATGCCTGATGGCACCTATCACTGGCTTCAAGGCGATGCTCAGCTTGTGCGCCAAGAACCGGGTCAACTGCCAGAGTATGTTGGCGTCCTGATCGATGTGACCGATCAACGACTCTTGGAGCAAAAGCGCTTAGAGCTTGATCTTGAGCGTGGAAAACGTCACCTATTGGAGCAGTTTATCACGGATGCCTCACACGATCTACGCACGCCTATTACCGCACTCATCACCAGCACTTACCTTCTTAATCAGTTTCTCGGTCGAATTTCCTTTCGGCTGGAACACCTTCGAGAGCAAACTCAGATCACCCCTTCAGATCTAAAAGGGATCGAACAAGCGGTTCACCTGATTCAGGATCAAAGCCAAGACTTGGAGCAAAGTTCAGGGCGCTTGCGTGATCTGATCGAGGGTATGATTCTGATGAGCAGTTATGATCGTTTGGAAATGTTGGAGCGCACCGCTGTCGATCCCGTTTCAATCATTGAGACGGTCGTCAATACCTATCACCAAGCAGCGGCGGATAAGTCCATCGATCTCACCCTCGAATTAGGGGACATCCCACCTCATCCATTGAACTATGAAGGTTTTGGGCAGGCACTTCATGAACTACTCAAAAATGCCCTTCAATATACGGCTCAGGGTGGCCAAATCAAGGTCAGGGCAGCAGTTGAAAATTCATATCTAATTGTTGAGGTACAGGATAATGGTGTGGGAATCGCTGAGAAAGACCTGCCCCACATCTTCAAGCGGTTTTATCGGGCTGATGAGTCCCGAGGGGTTCAGAGCGGCGGAACGGGATTAGGTCTTAGCGTTGCAGCCCGCATTATCGAACTACATGGTGGCCAGATCGAGGTCACCAGCGTTGAGGGGCAAGGCAGCACCTTCCGGGTGAGCATTCCCTCGCCCCCGAATCATAGAAATGTGTCATAATTCTTACCATGATGAGCCTTTTTTTGGAGGATTGTATAGTCCCATGACCATTCCCGGAAAACGAATTATCCCAACTCCAATCACCGCAGGGGTGAACGTCAAAGACCTTGTGGATAACTTCATGAGCGCTTACAACGGCGCACGTCTGCGTGAAGCCTGTCAGGTGATGGCCCAAAAGATCATGCAACCGGGAGTCACCGTTGGTCTGACTATCACGGGCGCACTCACCCCTGCTGGGATTGGATACTCCTGCGTGGTACCTCTGATCGAAGCTGGATTGATCGATTGGATTGTCTCCACTGGGGCAAATCTCTATCATGACATTCACTATTCGCTGGGTTTTGCCCTCTACAGCGCTCAACCTAATCTCAACGATATGCAGCTTCGGGAAGACAAGATCATCCGAATCTATGACATTCTGTTTGATCAGGAAGTACTGCTCAAGTCCGATGCATTCTTACGGCGGGTGATGAAGGCACCGGAGTTTCAGCGCAAGATGGGCACTGCGGAGATGCACGCCATATTGGGCAAATATGTGCGCAAGGCCGAGGATGAATTAGGGACAGGGCACCGCTCGATCCTCAGCGCGGCCTATGACTGCGGTGTGCCCATTTACACTTCCAGCCCCGGCGATTCGACCTTGGGTATGAACGTTGCTGCCATGCGCCTTGAGGGCAGCATCCTAGAGATGGACGTTGAGCGCGACGTGAATGAAAGTTCTGCCATTGTTTACGATGCCAAAACGAGCGGCGGGCAAAGCGCGGTGATTATCCTTGGCGGAGGCAGTCCTAAGAATTTTGCCCTGCAAACTGAGCCTCACATTCAGGAGATTTTGGGAATTCCAGAGGCAGGGCATGATTTTTTTGTCCAGTTTACCGATGCCCGCCCTGACACCGGCGGACTTTCCGGCGCGACCCCTTCCGAGGCCATGACATGGGGCAAGATTGATCCAGAGCAGCTTCCCGATACGGTGGTGTGTTATGCCGACTCCACCATCTGTTTCCCGATTGCGGCCGGATATGTCCTGAGCGCCGGGTGCAACCGTCCCTTAAAGCGCCTGTATGATCGCCGTGAGTCTCTTTATGAGGCACTGCGGGCGGCCTATCAGGTGCATAAACCCAGTGATGAGATTTAGTGGGGGAGGGAGGGCGCTGCGGACTTCGGCGGTAACGAAGTGTACCCGTTAGATTGGCGAGAGGATGTTTCTCATGCCCAAAGTGATCTTCGTGGATATGCCCGAACAGGCGGATTATAAGGTGTATATCGTAGACCTGCCCTCCCAAGCAGATGAGCGTATTTACGTGGTGGACTTCCCTCATCAGGCTGAAAAAAAGGTCTTTGAGGTCGACAATCCCAAACGTGCCGACAAAAAAGTGTATATTGTGAAGTTCCCTTCGGAGGCAAGTTGATGACCGATGGCGTATTTCGATACCCAAGCCAGTTCTTAGGTCTAGAGCCAGAATTCAGTGCCCCTCAGACCAGTGCTGTGTGGGTGCTGCCGATCCCTCTAGAGATGACAACTTCATACATGGGTGGCACTAAGATGGGGCCCTCAGCGCTGATCGAAGCCTCAATACAAGTAGAATTGTTTGACCCTGAAATTGGCGCTGAAGGCGCCCTTCGTTATGGAATTCATACCCTGCCCACACTGCACCCGCCCCTTGCCAGTGCCGAAGGCGCAGTTGAGGCGATCACCGAGGCTGTAAGCGCACTCAATCTTGAAGATCGGCTGTTGGTAACTTTGGGCGGTGAACACACCATCACCCCCGGTGTGGTACATGCCTTGACCTTGAAACACCCTGAACTGGTGCTGGTGCAGATCGACGCTCATGCTGACCTGCGCGATACCTTTGATGGCACGGCTTACAGCCATGCTTGCGCCATGCGCCGTTCGCTCAATGTGGTGTCTCATCTATACCAGTTCGGAATTCGCTCAGTTTGCATAGAAGAATCAATCTTCATGCGAGAGTCCAGCAAGGTCACCACATGGAGCGCTGAAAATCTGCACGTTGATCGAGTGCGCCGTCACCTCGCCGATATTCAGGAGATGCTGCATGGACGACCAGTCTATTTGACCATCGATCTGGATGGACTTGATCCTTCCGTAATTGCCGCTGTGGGCACCCCCGAACCGGGAGGGATCAACTGGTACGACTGCCTTGATCTGATTCGGGCCGTGGTCTCTGGGGGCAGTGTGATCGCGCTCGACTGCGTTGAGCTATGTCCGACCATCGGACAGCAAGCATCTGCCTTTGCGGGGGCAAAACTGATCTACAAAACGATCAACCTGATCATGCGCCAGCGGGGCAAAATCTGAACTGCGCCTCAGACAGGGTGTGAGGCAGTACGTCGGTAGCATACCCTGTAGAGGTATCTCTTGCCTCACCCTCCGTTCACCTCTATACTCCCTTAAGTCCCAATCCTGTCGGGAGGACTCTACTTTGCTCACATTGGACACAACCCTCAGCGCCTTTGAGGGCAATTACCCCTCAGCTTGCGTCTCACCTGCGGCCGCGGCCGAAATCCGCCGGATCAGTGCGCACTTTCCTGCTGCGCTTGCCTCGATCTATGTGCTGGAAAATCGGCTTCAGGCGGACGCCGAACAAGTCGATTTTTCCTTGTGTGTCAATCACGGCACGGACGGCGCAAAGATCATGGGGAGCGGCATTCCCTCTCACTATTTGGATCAACCTGCATGGGCAGGGGTGAGTGCTTTTTGCCAGTGCTGGATCACGTCCGGCTCAACCCTCGACAAACAAGTGGGCCATATTTGGCTCGAATTCGACGCTGCTGGTGAGGGAATTCCACCGCCTGCGATTTATCTTGGACCCAAATTCGATGGCGATAAACTCCGGGTTTGGGGGGGCGATCTCGCATGGCTGCTGGATGAGGCCCTGACCCTGCTGAATGGCGCGCCTGTGAACCCAACTATCCTCGATCAGGTGCGGCGCTGCCTTGTGGTTTTAGGGGAATATCCAGAGGCGCAAATCTTTGAGGTGGGCTTGATGCTTTCCCGTCCTCCGGTAGATTTTGTGCGTTTATGCCTGCGCGGTATCCCCAAAATGCGCCTTCTTGAGTACCTCGGCCGGATCGGCTGGAAGGGTGAACAGGCAGCCGTTCAAGAGGCAATTAACCTCCTCGACAGCGCGGAGGGGATCGAGCTGTATGTTGATGTTGGCATGGAAATCCTGCCGCGAGTTGGCCTCGAATGCCGGCTTGACCCGCCTCATAACAGCGATCAGTCTTATTTGCGTTGGGAAGGGCTGCTCAACACCCTTGTCGAAAAATCCCTATGTACCGCACCTAAACGTGATGGGCTGCTGGCATGGAGCGGCATGAATCGGGGACGTCTGCCCGGTGAGGAACAGGTACGGATGCTGTGGCGTCTCCTCAGTCACATAAAATTAGTGTGTGCGCCCGGACGTCCCATTGAAGCCAAAGGGTATATGACCCTGCTCCATCAACCCCCTCCACCTACCAAGCCAAAAGCATTACGGATCGGTGCTGATCACCCGCTGATCAAGCGCCTTCAAGACGGAGTGCGTGGTGAAGTCCTGCCCCCCGGTGAAAAGTACGCCCGCGATTTCAGCCGGATGTTTAAGAAACCGCTCTTTGTCACGGTCATGGCTCAAGACGAGGGCGACATCAGCCACACCCTGAAGGTGAACCAAAGCGCCAACCTGCCCCTGATGATACGCGGGGCGGGCTATTCCAGCGGGGCGCACCTGCTTCCTGATCACGCCGTCGCTGTGATCATGTCCCGCCCGCGGGAACCGCAGATCACCTTCAATCAGGATCATTCGGTGGTGGTAGGGGCAGGGACGCGCTGGTTTGATCTCGAACAGACCCTCCATATCCAAGGACGAACTATCGGGCCGCTGATGGCCTCGCTTGCGTCCTCCGTGGGGGGAACCCTCGCTGCTGGCAGTGGATTTGGGTTCCGTTCGATTCGTTATGGGGGGGTTCTGGATCAGGTGCGCCGACTGCGCCTCATCCGCCTCACCGGGGAAGCTGTCTGGTGTGGGCCCGAGGATCAGCCCGATCTATTCCGGGAATCTTTAGGCGGCTTTGGCAAAACCGGTGTGATCAGCGCCGCTGAACTGAACACGATTCCTTATCAACCCTTCACCGCGATGCATTTTTACGAGCATCCCAGTCCGGAGGCGCTGGCGAAAAGTTTGGCTGAACTTGCATCGGACCTTGACCGTACCCCCGATCTGCTGCGCGGTTGGATTCGCCCCGATGGAGTCTTTGGTTCTGCTTTCGGGCTGGAGCAGTCGGATCCGGAGCAGCCTGTCGATCCTGCCCTTCGTTTAGGACAGGTGCCCGCCGGGGGACGGGTGGAAGTATTCCCTGACTATCACACTTTTGTGCATCAAGCAGTTCATGATCACCTACGCGAAGGGGTTGATCAGGTACGGTTGTGGGCAGATCATATGGTGGAGTATGAAGGGCTGCGCCGTTTGTGCCTCCAGATCGAGAGCTTGCGCTCCCGAATCGCACCCTTTTTGTACATGGCGCGCATGTTAGCTATTCGCCGTCCAGCAGGAGGACTCGATCTGCCTTATGCCCCCCATCATTGGGGTACAGAACCCGTCAAGTATCTGGTGGGTGTGTATTGTGATGTCCCGTCCGTGGATACGGCCGCGATCAATCTCGTCCGGGAGTGCCTCGCTGAGTTGCAAACGATAACCCTCCAAAGCGGCGGACGGGTGTGTCCATGGGGGTGGCGCGAAGGGTGATTTTAAGCTGCTGGAGGGGGACATAACCCGTCTAGACTCCTTGTCGCTGATGTGGATATGGTAGAGTAGTGGGCGGGTATCTCAGTGATAACGCAGGGATGGAATGACCTCATGGATCTGAGCATTTTAATACGAGGGCTTGCACTCGGTTTTAGTATCGCGGCCCCGGTGGGACCTATTGGGGTGTTGTGCATCCGACGCACCCTTGCTTACGGACGTTTGATCGGTTTTTGTTCGGGCTTAGGTGCGGCCTCAGCCGATGCGATCTACGCTGCGATTGCGGCCTTTGGGTTGACGGTGGTCTCCAACCTGCTGATCTCCGCCCAAACCCCGCTGCGCATTGTCGGCGGGTTATTTCTGCTCTATCTAGGGATCAAGACCTTCTTTGCCCCACCCGCAACGCAGGCGGCAAACGCCGAGAATCGGCAGGGGGTGGTAGGTGCATTTACTTCAACGCTCGCGCTCACCCTGACCAACCCAGCTACAATCTTCAGTTTTGTGGCCATCTTTGCAGGGCTGAATGTCGCTGGCACCGAAGGCGGACTGGGCGCTTCAGCCCTGATTGTGGTAGGGGTTTTTGTCGGATCAGCCCTATGGTGGTTCACCCTAAGCGGCATCACCAGCCTGCTGCGAGAGCGTTTTAATGCCCGTGCCATGCAGATCGTCAATTGGCTTTCGGGGACGATCATCAGTGTCTTTGGGCTGGCCGTCCTGCTCAGTTTGACCAGATAATCAAAAGGAAAGGAGCGCCCATGACCGAGATACTGTTGATCCGGCACGCCGTAAATGATTATGTCAAGACAGGCAAACTGGCCGGGTGGACATCGGGAGTTCATCTCAACGAATATGGGCAGGCGCAGGCCTCCGCGCTGGGGGAGCGGCTTGCTCATACCCACCTTGACGCGATCTATTCCAGCCCACTGGAGCGTTGTGTTGAGACTGCGCAGGCGGTTTTAGATCATCACCCCCAACTTCAGCTTCAACTGCTAGAAGATGTGGGTGAGGTCAGATTTGGGGCATGGCAGGGCGGTGAACTGCGCAAGTTGAGCGGACGTAAGTTATGGCGGGCAGTGCAGCAAACGCCCTCACGGGTGCGTTTTCCCGGTGGTGAGACCATTCGTGAGGCCCAGATGCGCGCCATAAACGCCCTCGAAATGTTAGCAGCACGTCACCCACGTGAGCGGATCGCGGTGTTCTCACACAGCGATCTGATCAAACTTATGCTGGCCCACTTCTTGGGAATGCACCTTGATCTGTTTCAGCGTCTTGACATTTCACCGGCTTCCCTTTCGCGGGTTTACCTGCCCCCCAACGGTGCGCCCTACATCCTTCAAATGAATGAGACTTACTACCTGCCTGCGCCCAAACCAGAGGCCAAGGATGAACGTCAAATTGAAAGCCTCAGCCCTGTGGCATCACTCTCGTTAGAAGCCATTGGCAGACCCGGAGATCGGGTGTTTTATTTACAGGCGACGGGTTACGAGACCCTCACACAGGCTCCCCTCACGTGGGTTCTGGAGAAGACTCAGGCACTGCTGCTGGCGGAGCAGATCGAAGGGCTGCTTGCTGATCCTGAGCTTCAGCCGAGTGAGTTCGTACCCCTTACGCCCCCATCACAGATCATGTTCCGGATTGGGCGATTCACGCTAAAATATCAGGAAGGCGACCACGGTGGTGGCAATTCACGGATCATCCTTTTCCTTGAGGAAATGCTTGGCGAAGGACAAGGAACACCCCGTATCGTGCAGGTGGGAGCGACTCGACTTCAACTTCGAACGCTTGCAGCCCAAGCACGTGCCGCCGTAGGACGAGGGCGGCAGTCGTAGCGCTTAGTTGATCATACATACAGTGAGGATAGAGATTTCATGCCCGGACTCGAAATCGAGATTAATCCGGTTACGTTCGTCACCATTGGGACGATTGGCCCCAAAGGCAAGCGGCAGTTTTTCCTTCAGGCGGGCGATGAACGCCAGACGGTTTCACTGCTCATAGAGAAAGAACAGGCACGTCGGCTTGGTGAGGCCATCGTTGAGATGTTGGATGAATTATCCAAACGCACCGAAAACCCCCTTCCCAGTGATATGCCTGATATGAGCCGCCACAACATGGAACTGCGTGACCCGGTGGAGAGCAGTTTTCGAGTGGCCCAGATGGGGTTGGGGTACGATGAAGATCAAGATTTGATCGTCCTTGTGGCACAGGAACTGGTGCTTACCGAAGACCCGGACACTCCAGTCCTCAGCCAGCCCAGTGTGGCCCGCTTTTGGGGGGCACGGCAGATTTTCCGGGCATTAGCCCTTTATGCGCAGGATGTGGTCAAACAGGGACGTGCCGATCCCGCCCATAACGGACGGGTGATCTATTACTGGACCTAAAGCATTTCCCCTGAAACTAGAGCCATTCGTGAGGAAATTGAGGGGAAGTCCCTCAAAAAAAGCCCCCTTCTTCCGCGTGGCGGAGGAAGGGGGACAGGCGGATGAGGTGAAAATGGTAGGTCTATCTTTTAGGATACCGCTGTAAGTATTGGATTTGAGTGCGTTGGGGAGAGAAGTGAATATGCCTGACAGTCAGTCAACTGCCCTAACCCCCCCTGATGACAACAGTCAAATTCTACACATCCTCACCCATGGCACTATGAGCGAGGCACAGGGAATGCTGCGTTACAGCTCAAACAGCGTCCTGTTGGTAGGGGTGGAATTTGAATCCATTCGACTGCTGGCGGTCTATAAATCACGACGGGGAGAGCGCACCTTATGGGACTTCCCTGATGGGACTTTGTGCCAACGCGAGACGGCGGCATTTCACATGTCCGCGGCCTTGGGCTGGCATCTGGTTCCACCCACCGTGCTGCGTGAGGGGTTGCGGGGAATCGGGTCAGTTCAGTACTACATCCCGCATGATCCTAACGAGAGCTTCTTCACCTTGGACAGAAGTTATTTGGATGTGCTTCGTCAAATGGCGGCTTTTGACTGCATCATCAACAACACCGATCGCAAAGGCGGGCACTGTCTGATAGGCCCCAATGGGCGTCTGTGGGGTATTGATCATGGCATTAGCTTTCATACCGCGATCAAACTGCGCACAGTGATCTGGGATTTTGCCGGGCAGCCCATTCCCAAAAAACTGCTTGAAGATGTGGAGCGGGTCTACTGCTTGCTAGAGGATCCCTCTCAGCCTCTGCGCGAGACACTCGATGAACTGCTTGCACGAACCGAGATCAGCGCTCTTCTGGGGCGGATGCGCAGACTACTTCACCTGCGAACTTACCCCCAAAAAGGTCCGGGTCCTAACGAACCTTGGCCACCCTTCTGATGCTTAGCCTCACTACCCCTGAACATTCAGGGGTAGTGTTTTCAGGATGCAAGCACGACTTTCATCATGATTTTGTTTGAGGTTTGTGATTTTTTATGCTGACCCGTCACCTCCCACCCCCTATCGCGGTAAAACAAATGAGATTACACTCATCTTCCATAAACCGGTTGTGACAAGGGATTCGGAATTGCCCTTCACGGTTTGGGAAAACACCATCAAAGGGTAGGTTACTGCTCATGAGAGAATGTCAGGAGAGGCTTTATGCATAGACGGCGGTTATTTCTTCTTGCCGTCCTGATCACCGCGCTGGCGCTTGGTTCCGGCGTATGGTCAGCACGGGCGATGCCCGCCCAAGGGACAGTTGATCTGTCCGTCCAAAATGGGATCACCGATAACGGACCCTTTTTGGCGGCGACCCCTTCGGGCTACTTCTACGATGTGACCGTAACCAACTTTGGTGATGCGGTCGCCACCTCTAATGGGAGTGATCTCACGGTAGCGTTGACCGTTACCGGGGGTCTGACCATTACCAGTGCAAGCGGCACCGGCTGGACCTGTTCCACCTCAAGCTGCGCCCTCAACAACGGCGAGACAGTCGCCGCCAATGGAGGCACGCGCACCTTCCGGGTACAGGTGGCCGTTGACCCCAACCCTACCCCGACAGTCAGTTTGCAGGCAGTGGTCGCCTTTAGTTCGGATACCAATGCCGCTAATGACAGTTTCACCAAGGTGACTTCGGTTGTGGGCGTGCCCGATATGCAGGTCACCAAGACCCTTCAGAATCCACCTCTGGTGCATAACAACGAAGCGCGTTTCCTGATTCAGGTACGCAACAATGGCACCACCACCACCATCAACCCGGTGATCCTGACCGATAATGCCGGGACGAGCAATATCATCTCCTCGTGGGAATCGACTGATCCCCGCTGGAGCTGCACCCTCAACAGCCCGATCAATACCATCCTGAGCTGCTTGTTTAATGGGCAGATCTTTTCAGGCCAACCTGCGCCCGATC
>JACSRJ010000330.1 GCA_014879835.1 Anaerolinea sp. | reverse complement strand
TCTCCCGCGTGCGGGCGGGCACCGCGCAGCGGTCGTGGGCGCAGGGGGATGAGGGTAAGATTGAAAATAACAGGTCAATCTTTTAGGATAAGGCTGTAAGATAAAAAGACGAACCGCCAAGGCAGCGAAGGGGGGGACACTGCTTGGCGGTTCGTAGTAATTGCCGGCATTAACCACAGCGACGCGCACCTCCGAGGTTAACACCCAGCCCGTTCAGCCAATGTACTACCTATCCACTACATCTCGCATTGGTGAACTGCTCTAAAGGATAGGTTTTCTACCTGAGGTAAGTGTTAAACCGAGATAAGAGCCTTATGAGGCTTGTTCCACTGTGATCACAATGACCGTGGCGTTGTCCTCTGCACCACGCTCGTTGACCAAGGTGAGCAGTTGCTCGGTGGCGGCGCTGGGCATCTCCTCACGCAGCACAATTTCCGCAATCTCTTCGGGTGCGATGTGGCGGATCAGTCCATCCGAGCAAAGGACGATCCGATCTCCTGCGCGAACCGTGCGCGCATACAAGTCCACATCCAGTTCAAGGGACTGCCCCAAGGCACGGTAGAGGACATGTTTCATGGGATGGTAACGGGCTTGGGCCTGCGTAATGTGCCCAGAAGCGACCAGCGCCTGCACAAAGGAGTGGTCAACCGTGAGTTGAGTGACAGAGCCATCCACTTTATCCGCAAGGTACGCCGCGGAATCGCCCACATGCGCCAGCAGTACCCGGTTACCCCGGATGAGCGCTGCGGTAGAGGTTGTGCCCATACCCTTCCGCTGTGCGTTCTTTTGAGAGTGATCAACGACCGAACGATTGGCCCGATGGATGGCAGACCGGAGTTTATCAAGCAGATCACTCTCCGAAAGCAGTTGGAGGTCACCCGTGGGTTCACCCGTTTCGCTGTCTTGGGCCGCAAAATGGGAACCAATGGCTTCGACAGTTAAACGACTGGCAACTTCCCCTGCGGCGGCCCCGCCCATCCCATCGGCCACAATCCCGATCACGACGCCGTTTATAGCCCAAACGCCTACATTGTCTTCATTGTTGGCGCGTACTTGTCCCACACTGGTTCGGGCGCTCACCCGCAGGGTCAGACCAAAATCCTCATCGGGCATGATCATCACGGCCCCACAGTGCGCACACTGAGTCGCGCCGGGGGCATTCCCCGTGAGACAGCGTAAGCAAACCAGCGGCTCTTCGTCGAATTTTTGGGACTGCACGTTCAACTCGCCTCTTGTTGGTCTATTTTTGGCACGCGCTCAGAATGCGCAAATTGTACTTTAGCTCTGATCGAATGCAACTCTCAACCGTGATCAATATATTACATCCAATGCCCTCACTTGCGCTAAGGGAACTCAAGTGCAGGGCGATTGCATCACCCTCGCCCTCCCCTGTTCCCTCTTTCCGCGACCGCTGAGTACGGCTACACAAACGCAGAGAGGATGCGGGCCATCAGGATGACGTACAGCGGTGTGGCCAGCACCGCAAGCAGCGCGAGGATACCATCGCGCATCCGGCGGCGCACCACCAATGCCCGCATGTAGGTATCTGGCAGCTTTTCACCCGCGGCGCTTTCACGACGGGCATTGAGGGCGTTGATCAGGTCGGATGTCCCTTCGAGTCGGGCTGTGAGCAAAAACCGAGGACGCAGGGGCGTCTCTGAGTCCGCTTCGGGCCGAAGATCACTGAGGGGGCGTTCGCTGGGGGGACGATCAGGGGTGAGGGAATCTAACGGACGACGCTGCACAAAAGCCACCCCAATCCCCCCACGTCGGGCGGCGATCACACCGCGCACCTCTGGGTAAGGGATGCGCACCTCACGTCCACTGAGAGAGCGCTGGATCAAGACTTCTCCATCACGCAGAGATACCCCGCGCCCGCGCCGCAGTTCCTGCATCAAAGCCCACAAGTAGGGCCCCGCAGCCAGCAAGATGATCAAAAAATGCAGGCGGGCCACCACTGCCACAAGGAGAATGATTGCCCCCCCAACCAAAAGCGGACGGGTCATTCGGGCAGGTGCGGCATGATAGGGAAAGTGAAGGGTTGAATCATTCATCCTGACCTCGTCCCTCAGGCTGAGAAGTACTGAAGGGCGATCATGATCCGCGATTCGACATCTTTGGGCGCGTCCCGGGGGATGGACTGCACCGCCGCTTGAGCCTCCACCACGCTGTAACCGAGGCTTGTCAGGGCCGCGATCACATCCGAATCGGAGTCGTTAAAAGCCGCCAGTTCGCCATAGGAGGCCAGTTTCAGTTTACTCTTGAGTTCAAAGACCAACTTTTCGGCCGTCTTTTTGCCGATCCCCGGCACCCGGGTGAGAATGCTTGCTTCTTCGCGGGTGATGGCACTCCGTAGTTGATCAATGGAGAGGGTGCTGAGGATCGAAATGGCAGTGCGGGCCCCAACCCCCTGCACCCCAAGCAGGGTTTCAAACAGGGAGCGCTCATCTTCACTCATAAAACCATAGAGGGACAAATCGTCCTCACGCACGATCAGGTGTGTGTAGAGGGTCACGGTGACCCCAGCCCCATGCACCGAATCGAGGACGGTTTTGGGTACATTCACCCGCAGCCCCACCCCGCCAACCATCACCACCAGCGCGGTATCGGTGACTTTTGCCACCTGTCCGATCACCTGATCAATCATTGCTGTTCACCTCTAGACAATAGATTTTACCCCCAAACGAAGCATCCCTCCTCTTTTTTGCCCTTGAAGCCCCACACTTTTGGAGAAGACGATTTTCTTACGCGGAATTTACGCCTATTCTAATGCCTGTCTGATATGCCTGATGCTAAACTCTGAATCGACCCCGCTCTGACAAGGGGATGGTTGTGATTCGTAACTTGTGGACGTGTTGTGCGGTTTAATTGTCAGAGCGTGAAATTACCCATGAATCGAGAGTGAAAGGGAATACACCTCATGATGCGGTTTGACCGATTCACTGAGCGGGCGCAGGACGCGGCTGCTCGTGCCTATGAGATTCTCCAACGTTACGGGCATAATCAGGTCGATACCGAGCATGTTCTGCTGGCGCTGCTCGAACAACCGGAGGGTGTGATCCCTCAGATGCTGGAAAAAATGGCGGTGGATCAAGAAGCGATGCGCCAGCGCATTGATGAGATTCTGCGCTCCACCCCCAAGGCCTCGATCTATGGCGGGGGCGCCGGGCAGGTCTTCATGACCCCCCGCGTTAAACGCATTATTGATGTTTCCCAAGAGGAAGCGAACCGCCTTCGGGACGAATACATCAGCACCGAGCATATGTTTTTGGCGATTCTGGGTGAACGGAATACTGCCGTCGCCCGGATGCTTAAGGATTTGGGCATTACCCGTGAGCGCGTGCTTGATATTATCAAAGACTTCCGGGGTGGGCAGCGGGTGACCGATCCTCAGGCAGAAACCCGCTTCCGTACTTTGGAGCGTTACAGCCGCGACCTGACTCGGATGGCTTCTGAGGGCAAACTTGATCCGGTGGTAGGGCGTGATGATGAAATTCTGCGGGTGATCCAAATTCTGTGCCGCCGTACCAAAAATAACCCAGTGCTGATCGGGGAGGCGGGTGTGGGTAAAACCGCCATTGTGGAAGGTTTGGCCCAGAAGATCGCCAGCCATGATGTGCCTGAGATTTTGCAGGGACGGCGGGTGGTCAGCCTTGATCTAGGGGCGATGATCGCGGGCAGCCGCTTCCGGGGTGAGTTTGAGGAGCGTCTCAAAGCAGCCATCGAAGAAGTGCAGCGCAGTGAAGGGGAGATCATCCTGTTCATTGACGAACTGCATCAGGTGGTGGGGGCAGGTGCTGCACAGGGCGCACTCGACGCAGGCAACATGCTCAAGCCTGCACTGGCGAGAGGTGAACTGAACTGCATCGGGGCCACCACCCTTGATGAGTACCGCCAGTATATCGAGCGCGACTCGGCGCTGGATCGACGTTTTGCGCCTGTGTATGTGGATGAACCAAGCGTTGAGGAGACCATCGACATGCTGCGCGGCCTGCGCGACCGTTACGAGGCCCATCACAAGGTGCGCTTCAGCGAGGCCGCAATCCTTGCCGCAGCCCGTCTCAGCCAGCGTTATGTCACTGACCGTCGGCTGCCCGACAAAGCCATCGATCTGCTGGATGAGGCCGCGGCCAAACTGCGGGTAGCCCTTTACAGTATGCCCGCCGAACTGCGCCAGATGAAACACGAACTGGATCGACTGGCTGCGGAGGAAGAAGCCGCAGGGCTGGCCCGCGAGTACGAACGGGCCGCGCAGTTTAAGACTCAGCGCCTCAAGGTAGAAGGCGAGTATGAGGCAGCGCGGGACGCATGGCAGCATGAACACCTGCTGGATGAGATCGTGGACGAAAACGATATCGCTGAGGTGGTGGCCAAATGGACGGGCATCCCGGTCAATCAGATCGTGGAGACCGAGTCGGATAAACTGCTGCGTATGGAAGAAGCCTTACACAAACGCATCGTTGGGCAGGATGAGGCCGTGGCCGCCGTTGCCGATGCTATCCGGCGCGCCCGCAGTGGCATGAAAGACCCCAACCGCCCCATTGGATCATTCATCTTCCTCGGATCGTCCGGGGTGGGCAAAACTGAACTGGCCAAAGCACTGGCGGAGTTCATGTTTGATGACGAGGATGCCCTTGTACGCATCGACATGAGCGAATACCGCGAACCTCATACGGTCAGTCGGCTTTTTGGCGCGCCTCCCGGTTATGTTGGCTATGAGGAGGGCGGCCAGCTCACGGAGCAGATTCGCCGCCGGCCCTACAGTGTGATCCTCTTTGATGAGATCGAGAAAGCCCACCAGAACGTGTGGAACAGCCTGCTCCAAATCCTTGATGATGGGCGTCTGACCGACGGGCAGGGGCGGGTGGTGGACTTCCGCAACGCGGTGATCATCATGACCAGCAATCTGGGCACGGACTTCCTCAAGAAGGGCGGAACCCTCGGTTTTGTGACCAGCAAAGACCCAGAAGCGGTCGCTGATCACAAAAAGATCGAAAAAGCCCTGCGTGAGACCTTCCGACCAGAGTTCCTCAACCGTATTGATGAGGTCATCATCTTTAGCCCCTTGAGCCTTGAGCAGGTGACCCACATCGTTGATCTGCAAATGCAGTCGGTAGCGGAGCGCCTT
This sequence comes from Anaerolinea sp., assembly GCA_014879835.1. GTDB lineage: Bacteria > Chloroflexota > Anaerolineae > Aggregatilineales > UBA2796 > UBA2796. The sequence continues at coordinate 2,180 of JACSRJ010000330.1, read as the reverse complement.
GGGGAACAGGGCTTGGTGGTGGAACTGAGCCAAGCCTGCCGTGAGTGGCTGGCCAATCAGGGTTATGATCCTCAGTTTGGGGCGCGTCCGCTGCGCCGGGCCATCCAGCGCTTCGTGGAGAGTCCGCTCTCGGTTCAGGTGCTGAAGGGCGGTTTCCATCGGGGCGATGTGGTGCTGGTAGAGCTGAATCCAGAAGGCACAGGCTTGATCTTCACCAAACAGGAGGGCGCTTCGTTTGAACTGCCTAAAAAGGTGGAGAACAAAACCAACGGCGAACGTTAAGACCTGATCTCAACTTCTTTAGGGCGCACTTTCGGGTGCGCCCAGTTGAAGGCTGCTCCCACCACCGTCCTCCTTCCCAAACTTCGACAGCCCAAAAATCCCCCCGGCAAGGGTGGCCAGATCAACGGCATCCAGTTCGGAAATGCGGTCAGTCTATCATCCCCGTTTTTTGCGTCAACCGGGCAGCTTCTCCACCCACTGGTAGGGGGTGGGGATGAGGTCGAGGCGGCGAGGCCTGTACTCAGTCGCGCTTGCTCATGGGTTTGGTGGCATCGCTCAATGTCCAGTGATCGTGGGGACCAACCTCAAGTATCTTTTTGTCTGGGGTGAATAGTTCCCAATCGCAAATATCGTCCTCCGCCGCGTCGGGGTCAGGGTACACCCGGAGGATGTAGTCATTGCTAAAGGTGACTTCCAAAATCAAGCCTTTTGAGATTAGCCGGGCATGGGCAACAACTGTGTCTACCACAACCTGAACCACCACCCTATACTCACGTGAATCGGAATGTTCTGGCGGAGTGACAGGTTCGCCATGAGGTGCTAATTCCCAGTAGGATGCTCTTGTGCCAAGTATCCACGAGCCCGATGTAAATCCAGCTTGCCCTGTGCCGATCTGAATGATTCTATCTCCAAAGTCAATCCGCAGCTCATCTCCGTAACTAAAGTACACTCCCAAACAAGGTTGTCCTACTAGCCCACCGAGAATGCTGTTGATTTCTTCCAAACCCTTTTGATCCATGTCAGCTACCTCACACAATTAGCGCCTAGCATCGGGATAAAACGTATCGAGAAAATCCTCAGCAAGACCCCTCAGTTCCTGATAGGTGAAATCCCCACGGTCGTTTTTTGTGCCGCGTTCCCCAACTTCCTTCATATCTTCAACGTAGCGTCCAAAACGCTCTCTTTGTGGCCCATCCATGCCAAACTCTTGTGCAATTGCATTGACCTGCTGAATATCCGGTTTTTTGCCTTTCCCACTGGTGCTACGCCCCCCACCTCCACCACTTCCTTTGGGGGAGTAGAATGTGAGGTGGAAGAGCGCCAGAAGCTGCCCCAGATCGTCCGGGCTGGTATCGGCAATGACCTTATTCCGGCGCAGTTCATCAGCAAGGATTTCATCTTGCTCAACCTTCTCCCGCATCTGCTCCGCCGCCTGTTTAAGCTGCGCCAGCAGATTCATCACAGATGGGATGCCTAACTGCGGCACTTCCCCCACCACAAACCGCCCACAGTGTTCAGGATCATCGTGAATCATCTGCTGCAAGCCGATCAGAAAAGCGATCTGTTCAGCCGGGGTGAACTGCTCTTGGAACTGCGCCAAAGCCGCGTGAAAGAAAGTAGCAAAGGGGTGTCGCCAATCATCCTTATCAAGAGAACGCCCACTGGGAAACATCCACAGAGAGGCATTTAAGGCGTCCGACAGCCAATCCCAATACTGAGCGTCGGGATTCGTTCGATCAAAAAGCCTCTCAAGCGCTTCAAAGGGCACCCCTGCCCATTCCCAACCGGAGTACCGGCCACGCTTGCCCGACAGCACATAGGCGCTGTGGAGCAGGGAGAGCAGTTCCGCCTGCCGCCGTAGGTCTTCCAGCAAGGCCATCAGTTCGGCGAGGGTGAGCGATTCCAGCCGGGAGAGATCGGGAAAACGTTTGGAAAGCAGGCTGATCGCGTCCGCCGCAAGCGCTTCAGGGTTTCGCTGATCCCCAAACTCGTCATCGCTGGCAATTCCCGCAAGAAGTGTCAGAAGGTCCAGAACCTCCTTCAACGCCTGCCTCCGCCGCTCGTCGTCATCCTGCTGGGGATGGCTGATCTCGCCGCTGGGAAGGCCACGAAAGAGCGCTGCCGCGTCTTCTTCTGCCGCCTGCATGATCTCAATGATTTTTAAGGTGCTGTCGCGG
>JACSRJ010000106.1 GCA_014879835.1 Anaerolinea sp. | reverse complement strand
CTTCTCGTTGGCGGTGGAACTGAACAAGCTCAGTGATAAAGGGGATCAGCACAAGTTCTGGGAAGTCGAACGGAATGCAGTCTACAAAACTTGGCAGAAAACCTTTAGATAAATCATTGCTGAAGAACCAGCGCGGATGAACTCTATGTGTTCACCGTGCCGATTGCAACTGAGGAGAAACCATTATGCCCAAAACACCTTATCAGCAAAGCCTTGACCTGATTCCGAAGCTGAATCGGGATGAACTACTTCAACTCATTCGGGTTATCACCGATCGCTTGGCTGGAGATGACCCTGAACCAGATGATGATGACGGTGAAAATGAAGGAAAGTCCCGTAAGCATTATCCCAAGGTAGGTGACATGCTTGAATGGGGGGTGATCCAGTTGCGGGATACTCTGTATGTAGAGGGGCATGAGAATGATCCAGCACTGCTGTTGGACAAAAACACGGTTGCTTATCGAGGTCAGGAAATGCGCATCAATGATTGGGCATGTCAGATCACGGGGTGGTTATCGATCAGCATCTACCGCCATGTGATTGTCAAACGGTTGGGTCAAACCCTGAAGCAGATACGAAAACGGTACATGGAAGAAAACGGTATGCCTAATCCTGGGTAGGGACATAGAACTCAGACGGCTGCAAGTTAGAGCGAATGTTTAGAGGGAATGATCAAGATATGGTAGATCTTTGCAAGGAATTCGAAAAACAAGCTAGAAGGGTGTGGCTGCTTTTAAAAAAGGCACAGTCAATTGGTTATCAACCCAAAGAAGAAACCATTACCGATCTCAACATCATTGAACTTCGCAAACGTTGCTCACGACAAGTCATCACTCATGAGTTTACAAGGCATCAAGAAGCAAAAACAGGCAGCGATTGGGAATGGTGGTTTACGGCCGATGGCACACGATGGATTGGGTTTCGGGTGCAGGCAAAAATACTACATCTCAAGACCAATCAATTCCGCCAACTTCATTATAGGGATCAACTCTCTACACTCATTGAGAACGCAGAGAGAAGCAAGCCTCGCTTAATACCTATTTATTGCTTTTACATCTTCGAGAAGCCGTCTGGACGAGAACGAAAACCGCTGAGCGATTCCTACGGATGTTCGATACTTCTAGCACATCAGGCAGAAGCCGATCTTGAAAAGAGGCAAAGTCTAAAGGCTACAAAATCTTCCCTTCTTCAGCCTTGGCACCATTTATGCGCCGTTTGTATGCAAGTACTTCAAAAAGAATCAGGAGATGACCAACAAGGGAATGACACGGACACCCAGTCATCTGCGGATGAACTGTCTGTCTTAGGGAACCATATCGTTGATCAGGGGTTTTTACCGGGTTATGTGATGGCACTCCTTCCGCAAAAGGTTACCCAGTACAGCAGTCTCGATTCTCAACCAACTAGAGTCCGTAGATCGTCCCGCTCACGCCCTAATATTGTTACCGTATTCAGCCAGACTCCCTTGAAATAGTTCTTGAGGCATATCTGATGTACCATCCCCCCGACTACATCGACAACACCAGCGACGAACGGATGCTGGTCACCGTCCTCACCCACCTCCTACTCGATTGGGGTGAGGTCGAACTGGACATCGCCAGCGGCTTTTTTGAACCCAAGGTGTGGCAGATGCTTGCCGAAGGGCTGCGCCGGCTGCAATCCTTTCGGCTGCTCTTGGGTCGTCCACCAGAACTGGAGAACCCTGAGGCCGAAGACGGTGCCATTGATCTCACCCGGTTCTACCGGGACAAACTTCGCTCCGACCTCGAAGCCCTGCCCCTCAACCGTGAGTACGCCGCGCTCATCGATGATCTGGTGGCATTCCTGCGGGAGGCACATGTGGCGGTCAGGTTTTACGATGGCGCGTTCCTGCATGGCAAAGCCTACCTAATGCCGAACCTCGCCATCGTGGGCAGCAGCAACTTCACCCCTTCGGGCATGACCCGCCGCGCTGAATTGAACCTCACCCGTCGGGATCAGGCAGTTGTGCGCGACCTGCGTCAGAACTGGTTTGAAGCGATGTGGGCAGAATCCCACGATAGCAAAAATGACCTGATCGAGATGCTCGTGGAGAGCAAGTTCAGTGGTGCTCGGTGGACGCCCTTTGATGTGTTCATCAAGGTGCTGTACGAATACTTCAAGGATCGGATCATCCCAGAGGCAATGGAGGCGCGTCTGGGCGTGGAACTTGCCAGCTTCCAGCAGGAGGGACTGCGCGAGGCCATTCGGCTCATTGATCGGCATGGCGGGGTGATCGTCAGTGATGCGGTGGGCTTGGGCAAGACCTATATCGGCATGGGGCTGCTGGAACACTACGTGTTAGGCAAACGGCGTAAGGGCTTTGTGCCTAAGGGATTGGTGATCTGCCCGGCGCAGCTTCGTGATCTGGTGTGGGTGCCGCGCCTTGATGAGTACGGGATCAAGTGTGATGTGATCTCCCAAGAGGCATTGGGGCGGGAAAGCTTCGATTGGAGAAGCTATAACCAGTATGATGTGATCCTGATCGACGAGAGCCACAACTTCCGTAATGTGGGCACGGGGCGCTACGCAGGCTTGATGAAGCTGCTGGCAACGGGCAAGCCAGAGAAGGCGGTCATTCTGATGACGGCCACCCCCATCAATAACTCGGTGTGGGATTTGTATAACCAGCTTTCCCTGATCACACGGGGGCAGGATGCGTTCTTCCGGGATTATGGCATCCGCAATCTGAAGGGCTTCTTTCGAGAAGTCCAAGATGGGGGCGCGGATATCTTCGCCCTGCTGGAACAGATCATGGTGCGGCGCAGTCGCCAAGATGTGAAACAGCGACAGGCCGCAGGTGAGGAGATTCGGCTGCCCGGTAAAGGGATCGTCAAGTTCCCTGACCGACAGCTTCACACCCTCGAATATGATCTGACCACCACCTATGACGGCTTCTATGAGAAGATCGTGTCCCGTATCGAAAGCCTTGCCCTGATCAGCTTCAACATCGCCCAATACCGCAAGGAGAGCAAGGACAAAGAAACTGCCGAGGAGATCAAACGTGAGCGCCAATACTCCAATGCCCTCATCGGCATTTTGAAAACCCTGTACCTGAAACGTCTCGAAAGCTCACTAGCAGCCTTCCAGATCAGCATCGAGAACCAGAAACGTTTCCAAGAACGCTTTTATGATTACTTGGTCAACCATGAGCGGCTGCTTGATCCTGCCACCAACCGACGACTGCTGGCATTGGAGGTGCTTGAAGATGACGCTGCCTCCGAGGATGCAGAAGCCTTGATCGCGGCACTGCCCGAAGCCGACATCACCGAATATGACTTGCGCTCCATCCGTCGTGAACTGGAACGCGATATGAAAGCCCTTGATGCCCTATTGGAGATGGTAGAACTAGCGCAGCGTTTGCCCGATGAGACCCGGCGCGACGGTAAACTGGCCGCAACCAAGGCGCTTCTGGGCGGTGAGCTGGCAGGGCGTAAAGTGCTGATCTTCACCTACTACCGGGATACTGCGGAGTATCTCTATCAGGCGCTGGTGAGTGATTCAAGCTGGCAGTCGGACTGGACGGTTCCCCCCGTCATCGAGGCGATCCATGGGAACACCGACGGTGCCAACCGTGAAGTTCTGGTGCGGCGTTTTGCCCCTGTTGCCAACCGGATTGATGATGAGACCCTCGAACAAACCTTGGGGGGTAAATCAGAGATCGATATTCTGATCTCAACGGACGTCCTCAGTGAAGGGCAGAACCTACAAGACGCTGGGGTGATCATCAACTTTGATCTGCATTGGACACCCATTCGCATGATCCAGCGCGCCGGACGTATTGATCGCCTCGGCACAACCTTTGAAACCCTTCACGTGTATAACTGTTTCCCCCAGTCCGGCTTGGAGTCGCTGTTGGGCTTGGTGGAGCGCTTGCAAGAGCGCATTCGGGATATTGATCGCACTGTGGGGTTGGATGCTAGTGTGCTAGGAGAAGCAATCAGTACGCGATCTCTCAACCAACTACGCCGCCTCAGTGCAGGGGATACTTCTCTAATAGATGACCTAGAGCGAGAATCCGAACTTGTGTCCACGGACGAGATGAAACTCCCCCTCGTGCTCTACTTGCAGCAGGTAGGCTTGGAACGTATCCGCTCTATTCCAAGAGGGATAGGGTCTGGTATAGCCCGCACGGCACGACCAACAGGTGTATTCTTTGCCTTCCAAGCAGGGGATCGTCACTTCTGGCGGCTCTATACCCATGATGGGCAAACCATCGCAGACAAACGTAGGTTGTTCAAGTATCTCCAAGTCAAACCTAATGAGCTGCGAGTACTTCCAACCGACTTTGTGATTTTTGATCTACTGGATAAAGCAACCAAAGATGTCCTAAAGGAGATCAACTCGGTCATCCAGTTGCAGCGAATGCCTCACAAAATGAGCAAACTAAACATGGAGATCGATCTGGCGCTCAGTCAAGCTGGTTTGTTTGGAGAAGCATCGCTGGCGGAAGCTGATCCCGATCTACGCAACGTACATGCCAAGGTGCAGGAGACGGTGCAGAATGTCTCACTGGAGTTTCTGAAGCGCGACAAGCGGCTAAAGGCGATTCTTAGTCGCTACCGGGAAACGACTAATCAAGCAAACTTAGTGAGGGAACTGGATGAGTTCTTCATTGAGAGTGATCTTTACCGCGATCTTGCGCCCCAAACCGCCCTTGCTCAAATCAAGGTAGAGGAATTACAACTTGTTGCTTACGAGGTGTTTGGGTAACTGCTTGCCTCACCTGAATTTGTGCCATGATGATTTTTGTATCTTTTGGTGTCTCGCGCCGGATAGCTACTGAATGTCAGGCAAGACGGTCACCTTGAAATCCCTTCGAATTGCTAACGCGATATCCTAACTGCCAGTCGCTGTTATGGAGGTGATGTATGGATGGAGAATATGGTTTTGAAGGTGTCATTAGAATTTTCCGGCTGGACAACAAGGGATCTGATGGTTGCGGCTGTCAGGTTATGCTGCTCATTGGGCTTGTCCTGATAGCAGTACTTTGCCAGCAGACGCTAACCTCTAAGTTCTACGCTCAACATCAATTTCAGATAACTGAAGTGTTGAAGGCAAATCTTTTACCCTACATATTGCTTACTTTTTCTGGTGGATTTGCCCTGAAGATTTTGGGATTCGTTTTTTTGCCATCGTTACTGGCACAGTTGCTTGCCTTTATAGGAACAGGCGTGGGAGCATTTTGGTCTTACCAGATCGGCTATAAAATCGTCTTCATGGCGATAGGGCATGTTTCTGGGGTTATTGCCGGTATCATAGGAGCCTTCGTTGGTGGGGCACTGACTGCAGTGCTGTTGATTAATGCCACAGCCGGCTTACCCCACCGAAGGCATTACTCTTCCAAAAATGCCGGTTGTGGCGGGGTGATAATCTATTTGGTGTTTGCTATGCTTGCCCTTGCTGCATACTGGTTTTGGAGATAAATATAAGCAGCTAATGGAGAACCCTTTTAGCCTCCCTCCATACACAGCTGAGGGGAAAGTCGCGGTAGCGACTGGGGTTGTTTCCAAATGTCGAGTCTGTTTGTTTTCGACTCTCCATTCTCTCACCCGAATTTGCGCTATAATGATTCTTGCATCGTTTGATGTCTCACGCCGGATGACAGGATGCTACCCCATCACCCGGCAACCAGAGCCGGCTAGCTCCCGGCTCTGGCGGGATATATTCTACCACTGATCCCCGTTGCGCTATTGCGCTTCTCTTTTCATCCCCTCTTCCGATAACTCCCATAGTTTGAGCACGAACGGGTAGTAGTTGAATGCTGCTTGCTCATCGCATACCAATCCTTGTCCACTCGTTGAGTAGTCGTCAGGTTAGCTGTGTTGTGTAAGTACATATTTCGTGCTAAAAATCTAACTGATCTTAATGAAACTCAGATAACTGCTGATTAGACGCGAATTCTGAATCCAGCGGATTGCCTCGTAATTGTAGCTCAAGGCATCTGGTGGCAGTCTGAACGCAGGCGATCTTCTACAACACAAATGCATCGGTGTCCGACAAGGGGAAATGTTGGTTATGAATCCTGAGTTCTGCTATGCTGAACAGTGGTTAATTCAGTGGTATCGATTACTTGACGGAATACACCGAAACGCGGTAGATCTCTGGCTATTTACGGGAGATTATCGCCCAATCATGCTTTATCTTCTGAAGATGATTGCACAGCCAACTGCCTCGCCATGTCGAGTAGATGACCCAAATCACCACTCCGGTATGCCTGTACGAGTCGCCATTCTGCGGGGGTTAAATCATTTGCAGTCAGGTGACTTGTAGGCTCATCTACCAAACCTAGTAAATAGTCTGTAGTTATCTCAAGTTCTCTGGCAATACGCATAACAATAGCACCCGATGGGTCGGTCTCGTTGTTTTCGTAGCGCCATATCTGTTGTTCGCCCAGATCGCAGCGTTGAGCAAGCTCTCGTTGCGATAGACCACGCTTTACCCGAATTTCCCGGAGCCGATCTCCACGCATGTTTTTTCACTCATTGATTGATCAATAGGTTACACTGTCTGGTATATTGACACAATAATCAGTATTGGTTACACTTGTTGTACGCAGGGGTGATTAAACACCTCTCTTTTTTAAGTAGCGTGTTACCACTTCTGATGATATATGAGGTATTCCGAATTGGCGAAATCAGGTAAAAGTGCAATCGAGGAAAAGGCACGCGAGTTGGGAATGGAACCCGAAGAATATCTTCGTAAGCTATTGGCGGAAACAGGATCATTAAGACAAGCAGCCTTGCGTCTCGGACGCGCTGAGAATGCCATCAGATACTTTATGAAGCGGCGTGGATTGAGAATTACACGTCGTCAGATCGCAGTTTTGGAGAAAAAGACGTCATGACTATCCAAGTGTGTGTCATGAACAACCTCACGAACTTCCAAAGCTTGGAACGCCTCCATGCTGCCGGCGAGCGCATCACACAGCGGGTGATCCACAACCCCAAGTTACTTGCTGAGGATGCCCTGTGTACGCTGCTGGATCGTATCACCCAACTCATGCTGAAAATCGCGCTGCGAAATTCGGGGTCACCCATGAGTGATCAACCGCTTACGCCTGCTCCCCTCGATTCCAATCTTGAACCGGAAGACGAAGGTGACGACTGGGACTGGCTTGATGAACTCTCTGACGAATGGGATGAAGACAAGGACGTGCACCGATGACCATCACAATCACGGTAGAAACCGATGCCTTTGATGTGACAGATCTGCTGGATGAACTCATCAAGGTGAGAGCGCTGGCACAGTCGCGTAATGAACGGGCGCTGTTGAAGACCATCACCTATAACGAGGAC
>JACSRJ010000061.1 GCA_014879835.1 Anaerolinea sp. | reverse complement strand
GTCCTTTTCGCTCCCGCTTTGGCCGCTGCTCCCTCCGATCTACCCTTAAAGAGACTTGCAGCCTCTTCTTCGGCAGAACGAAGCATCTCCGAAATGCGGCGGGTGCTTTCGCCTGCATCACAAAGTGCATCAATCAGGCGGCGTAGTGCCGGAAACACCAGATCGTTCATTTCACTGTAAAATGAATTTGCGCCCATCCCGATCCATGCGCCAGACTCAAGCTGCTGCACCAAAACCATCACGGATTGAGCCATCTGGGCACTCTGGTCGGATTCTTGGGCAAACTGGGCGGCAATTTGTGCCAGACTATCATAATCTGCACGAATCACATTTGCGGTCATCCATGGCTCCTTTAGAGCGGCGTTTATCATCACGAAATATACCGTATCATACATCAAAACGTAAGATTGCGTTAACATTTGTTCAAGAATCACAAAGGTTTTTACGATGGACATTATCATAATTAATGCAGTCATCTATACCCTTAATCCGGACCAGCCCACCGCCACCAGCATCGCCCTCCGCGATGGGCGCATTGCCGCCGTAGGTGGGGCCGAGCTGCGTTCACTCGCCACCCCCCGCACCTTGATCCATGACTTGGGTGGGGCGATGATCGTCCCCGGCCTGACGGACGCACATATTCACTGGAAGTGGACGGCCCAAGGGCTGCGTGAAATTGATCTTTTTGCGGTCGCCAGCAAGGGCGAGGCTGTAGCGCGGGTAGGTCAACGGGCGGCCGCCGCTGCCCCCGGCGAGTGGCTCACTGGGCAGGGGTGGGCACAAGATTTGTGGGATGATCGGGCATTCCCCACCGCTGCTGATCTGGATAGAGTAAGCCCACAAAACCCCGTGTTCTTAAAGTCCCGTAGTGGTCATGCGGGTTGGGCAAACAGTCTGGCCCTCAGCATATCCGGGATCACCAGCATTACTCCCAACCCCGGCGGCGGGGTGATCCAGCGCGACCAGTATGGACATCTCACCGGAATCCTCTTGGAAACCGCGATGGAACTGGTAGAGCGAAGAATCCCCCCCCTCAATGCGGCCCAAGTGGCTGACTTGATGAAGAAGGCTCAACCCTTGGCATGGCGCGCTGGTTTAACTGGACTTCACGATTTTGATCCCCCCATTGCCTTTGAAGCGATGCAAATCCTCTATGAGCAAGGTGAACTTGGGCTGCGGATCGTCAAAAATATCAATGATCCCTTCATTCACCACGCCCTGACGCTGGGGCTGCGCTGGGGTTTTGGCAATGATTGGCTGCGCCTCGGTGGGTTAAAGATATTCGCCGATGGGGCTTTGGGTTCGCGCACCGCTGCGATGATTGCCCCTTATGATGGGGAGCCGGAGAACTATGGAGTGGTGGTCACGGACAAGGAAAGCATGTATGCGCTGGTGAGCCGTGCCAGCCGGGCTGGGTTTCCTTCAACTATCCATGCTATTGGGGATAAAGCCGTTCACGATGTCCTTGACGTCTATGAAGCAGTGCGGGATGAAGAAGCTCATGCTGGCATCCCCCGCCATGCACGCCGTCATCGGATTGAGCATGTGCAGGTGATCCACCCCGATGATGCAGGACGACTGGCGCAGCTTGACCTGATCGCGTCGATGCAGCCGATCCATGCCACCGCCGATTACCAGATGGCAGATCGCTACTGGGGGAAGCGCTCACAATGGGCGTACAATGCCCGTTTGCAGCTTGATCGTGGGGCGCGGGTGGCATTTGGCTCAGATTCGCCAGTGGAGCCATTTGATCCGCTCAAGGGTATTCATGCGGCTGTGACCCGCCGCCGTGCGGATGGAACACCGGGGGAGTCTGGTTGGTATCCTGAACTGCGCCTCAGCCTTGATGAAGCCCTGCGAGGCTACACGCAGGGGGCAGCTTACGCGGCAGGCATGGAACATAAATTGGGCACAATTGCGCCCGGTTTTCTGGCCGATCTGACCGTTTTTGACCGCGATCTGTACCAGATCGCGTCGGATGATCTTCTCAAAGTAAAGGTGATTGGAACCATGGTGGGAGGAGAATGGCGCTACAGTGCATGGTGAAGGGTATAGTCTACCCATCAGCCCGCACTGCGGGGAAGAAGGGGATCGGAAAACAGGGTATATTTCCCCTGAGTTTTTTGGCGAGTCACATTGTATGTCCCCGCCACTTCGTATTATACTGTGCGATGTGTTTTGAGTGTCCATACCTGATATTCACCGTAAGGTTGATCTCAACTTGGCGGGAATATCAAACAACAGCGGCGTAGGGGAGACAGAATTATGACCTCGATGCTTCGTAAGCAGCTTGAAGAAGCATACCGCCTGATCCAGCAGGAGAAACTGGATGACGCGCAAAAACTGCTGCGCGAATTCCTCGCCCGAAACCCCGATAATGTCGATGGATGGTGGTTGATGGCGAACGCGGTCACACAGCCTGAGGACGCTTATCACGCCCTTGGGAATGTCCTGCGCATCAAACCCGATCATGCTGACGCCCGTGAAGCCTTTAACCAACTGGTGGCGGATTACCCCAACCTCGAACAAAGCGCCGCAATGCCCCCGCCCGCTTCTACGGAAGATTTTTCAGCGGATATATCTGTTGATATTGACGATCTACTTATTAAAACCGGGTCGCTTCGTAATGATCCCCTTAAACCGGACCCTGATAAAGATGTCTCCAATGCTTATCTCGATGATCTGTGGGCAGGACGTCAAGAAACTGTCGGGGAGAGCGCTACGGGGGCAGATCTTGATCAGTTCTTTGGGGGTAAAGGCAGTGTAGATGTGCCTGCTATCTCCAATGAAGATGAGGAACTGGCCAAAGCCTTTGGGATCGCTGAGCCTAAACCCGCCCCGCCCAAGTCTCGTGCAGGGGTAAAGACCCCCAAACAAGAGCAGGCGGAGATGGATGCTTTTTTTGGGGGGCCTGCTGAGTCTATGCCTGCCGCGTCCCCCACACCGCAGATCGCTGATCTTGACGCTCTTTTTAGTGAACCCCCCACACCTGCGGCACCTGCACCTTCCTTTCAAGAGCGCGACGATCTGGCTGATTTTTTTGGGGAGGCTGCGGTCAACGCTGCCGAACAAGGTGGTGACTTTGAGAGCGCTTCCTCCACCCTGAGCGACGCGGAGTTAGACTCTCTCTTTAGCCAAGACACAGCCGAAATGGAAACCGAAGTTTCTGTCCCTGAAGTGGAACCGCAAATTTCGACTGATCTGGACGAATTCTTTGAAACCAAGCCATCTCAGGAACCAACCCGCGAGTCCTCCAAAACACAACCTGTGCGTCGGGGCGGGAAGCAGGTTGTGGGCTTTGAGGAGCCTAGTTTTGTTGAGGAGGCAACCAAGCCCGCCGAAGAGGCTCCTAAACGCCGTCGAGGGCGCAAAGAGACGGCTGCCGCTGAGACTGGCGAAGAAATGATACCCGCACCAGAACGGCCCAAACGGGTCAAACCGGTGAAGGTGGTGGAAGAAGCCCCCTATGATCCTTTTGAAAAAGAACGGAATGCAAACCGGCGGTCGCGTCGTCCGTTGTTAGGTTTTGGGGTGGTTGCGATCATCGCCTTGGCTTTGATTGGGGTTGCCCTGCTTTCTCAGCGTCCAGCGGTCGCGCCAGTTGATCCGGTGATTGTGGAAATGGCAGGTGCTGCTGATGACCTGAAGTCCAGCGGTTTTACAACCGTGATGGCTTCCCGCTCTGGGGAAGTGGTGCAGTTGACCATTTGCAGCGTACCCGGGCCGGGTCTTCAGAAGTCCATCTACAACGCCTATGAGATCATTGCCCGACGGGTTGCCACTGTGCGCGACTCGGTGCAGACGGCCCAGATTGAGGTGGTTTTGTGCGGTGATGAGAAGGTGAAACTTTATCGCGCTGCTGCTCCTATCAAAGCCATCACCGACTTCATTGATGGTGGGCGTGCTGATCCCCTCGCCTTCCATGCCAGTTGGCAGAAGAACTGATCGAGGCAAACGCGCCTCGCTGGCGGGTATCCACGAAATCGGGGATGCCCGCTCTCCCCTCATCTGACCACGTTCTTTGAATTCCTTGCATGGATTTAACATCCCGTTAAAGTTAAATCAGTAGTCGATTAATGCCTACTGAGGCATAATTCACCCTGACATTGAGCCATAGGGGGCTGTATGGCAACTACCACCGCTGCGCCACGAACCCTGACCAATACACAGGATCGGGCGCTAATCGCCGGAAAACGCCGAGCGCGCTTCAATGAGGCGCTCCTCGGATTATTGTTCGTTTCACCTGTCGCCATCATCGCCATAGTCTTTCAAATATTCCCCATCCTGTATGGTTTTTACCTCAGTATGCAGGGCGGGATCATCATCCCAGAAGGGTTTGTGGGGCTGCGGAACTACACCCGTGCGGTAGGCAGCATCGCCTACATGCTGATGTTCGCGCTAGCATTCATCTTTGCGGTTGGCGGTTACAGTTTTTACCGCAAGGGTATGAATGATCAGCGCGAAGGCAAAGGCTCCTTCACGGCGTACCTGCCCGCAGGCTTTTTAGGGGGAATTTCATCACTATGTCTATTCTTGGTGATCTTTTTCTCCGGCGCCGCCCTCGCCCTCATTCCTGCTGGTGGGGTTGTGATCGCCTTCGTCTGGTTCACTTGGCTCAATAATAAACGGGGACAATCGCAAGGGAGCACGCCTTTTTCGGCCTCAGCATTGGGGGTAGGGGTGTTCATACCCGCTGCCGTGCTTTTAACCCTGTTCACGTTTGGCGAACTGAATGGGGCTATGGAGATGCTGCTTCAAGTCTTGACAGCACTCATTCAGGATGTTCGTTACAAATACATCTTCCCCCAGATGAGCCAAATATTGGCCTTTGTAGGCGCGGCGGTGTGTGTGGTAGGGGCTGTAGCTGTGCATGAAATACGCCGTCGGGTGGATGCTGAAATGAACCCCGGACGGGCGGGTTTGTTAGGGCTTAGCCGATGGCTCTTTGGGGGAATCGCCCTAATGCTGCTGGCCTATATTGTTGGCGCACAAGAGGCCCTGCGCACCTCCATCCTTGCGATGGGGGATGTAACCAACAACACAGTACGCAGCACATCGCAGGCGCTGATTGGGCAGCGGATCAGCCTCGAAGGGCTGCTTAATGGGCTGCTTGCATGGAATGAAGTTTTTTCGATGCTCATCGGGATTGGGGCCATTGGTTTGGCGTGGTACATCTGGGGCCTTACTCGGCGCACTGAGAGCGTCCTTAGTTTGATTAGTGCGGTCCTGATGTCCATTCTGCTCATGGTCGGTGGGCTGCTCTTTTTGGGGGTGCTGCCCGAAGCCGGTAGTTCAGGCGACCCCGAATTCTTCAAATCCATGCTGCGCACGTTCAGTTACGCCTTACTGACCGTGCCCGTCCAATTGGGCATTGGGCTGATGCTGGCGTACCTTCTTTATTATGAAGTTAAGTGGGGCAAGGGTTTTTATCGGATCGTCTTTTTTATGCCCTATATTGCGCCTGTGGTGGTGACTGCGGCGGTCTTTTCAGCGATCTTCTCGCTGCGCCCGGCTGCCCCTGCAAACCAGCTTGTGCAGGCATTGGGGTTTCCACCACAGGAGTGGCTGCGCAACCCCAAAGGAATATTCCAAATTCTGGCTGAGATCATTGGTGGTTCGGGGGTGCGGCTGCCAGACTTTCTGGTTGGCCCCAGTTTGCCCTTGTTCTCCGCGATCATTTATTCAATTTGGGTCTTCAGCGGCTACAATGCGGTCATCTTCATGGCGGGCTTTGGTAATGTCCCCAAGGAAATGTACGAGGCCGCTCAAGTGGATGGGGCAGGGCGGTGGTCAACTTTCCGTAAGATCATCTTCCCCCTAATCTCGCCTACCACCTTCTTTTTGACGGTTTTGGCGATCATTGGCACCTTACGTTCGTTCTCGCATATTTGGGTGCTGCGCACCGATGCGGCGCGTGGTGCCATGGATACTACCACCGTCTATGTATACACAATCCTGATCGAAACTTCCGCGATCAAAACCCGGCCCTACGCTGCGGCCATGTCGTTTTTGCTCTTTGGGGTCATCCTCGTCATGACTATTGTCCAGAATCGCTACTCAAAGGATAGGGTGTTTTATGGCTGAGGCTGTGTTTCACAATCCGGTAGGAAAACCCCGTCGCCGTTTTAAGGTATTCAACATCGTTGTATACGGAATCGTGACTCTCGCGGCCATTGTGTATATTGCACCCTTTGCTTGGATGCTTACCAAGTCCTTGCAGAATCAGTTTGAGGCGGGTTCAACCAACCTTACCCCGGCAAAAATACAGTGGCAGAACTATACCGATGTGATGAATGGCTCTACCGAAGTGGGGGTGGAACGTAAATTCGGAAACTTCTTGATCAACACCCTCAAAATTGAAGCCCTAACCATTATTCTTCAGACCACAATCTGTGTACTTGCAGCATACGCTTTTGCCCGAATGCATTTCCCCGGCCGGGATATGCTTTTTGCGATGCTCTTGATGACTCTCTTTGTACCCAGCATCATCCTGATTGTGCCCAACTTGATCATTGTGACCCAGATCAGCCGGGCCTTTGAATCCATCCATCCTTCGCTCAAGTGGATGAATAATTGGCCCTCACTGGTGATTCCCTTCCTCTCCAACACCTTCTCGATCTTCCTGCTGCGCCAGTTCTTCATGCAGATCCCTGATGAACTGTGGGACGCAGCCCGAATCGACGGGGCCGGGCACTTGCGCTTTTTGTGGCAGATTGTGGTTCCGATCTCGCGGGCTTCCATTGCCACAACGATCCTGTTCACTTTTATCGCTGTTTGGAGCGCCTTTGAATGGCCCCTTCTGGTACTGCAAAACAACCCTGAGTGGACACCCATCTCCGTGGCGTTGGCTCAGTTTCGCAGTGATGGAGGGGAACGCACCCATCTGCTGATGGCTGCGGCAGTGGTGGCGTTGGTGCCGATTATGATCCTCTATTTTTTCACCCAAAGACAGTTCACCCAAGGGATCAGCACCACAGGGTTGAAAGGCTAATCATCTCAGCCCACTCATTTCTCCTTTCCCTCCGCATCCACTGTGCAGCGGAGGGAAAAGGGGACTAGCGATACGCCTCCTTAAAACTTTATTCGGCTTCTCATTTGTGCCCCGGAGCGCTCATAAACACGGAATAAATTCCCCCCGACTTTAACCGATCCCTTTGATGAACCGAAAAAAGGGCGGTATGATCGCCGCGCTTCATTCGCCCAATGGCGATTCTTGATGAACATCACTGGAATTTCAGGTATGGGACGATCCAGAAATCCGAATTTGCGCAGACGAACCGGCAGCAGTGCATGGCAGTGGCTGTTGATCGGGATTATTTTTGGGATGGGAGCTGATGT
>JACSRJ010000245.1 GCA_014879835.1 Anaerolinea sp. | reverse complement strand
GGGGGAAACGGAATCCGTCACCCGATTAGAACACTTCGTAGGAAATTGTTCTATTGCTTTCCTCACTCACCACACCCAACTTCAAATTGCCGATCTTCCCTTGATCTGGTCAGATGACTGAGATTGAGGCTATACTTGGCGCACCTGAGCAGGTAAATATCCGTAGATGTATTGAGGATGACCTGAATTTTGAATTTATTTCTGCTGCGTGCGCGCCGGAACATTCTGGCTTTGGCGGCCCTTTTTTTGCCGCCTTTAATGGGCTGCTCTCTGGGAGAACAAGGACCGCTTGTGGTCACTGCAACCCCTAGCCCTCCCCCAACGGTGACCTATATTCCACCAACCTCGACCCTGATCCCCACCCCAACCACGCCGCCGACTCCGACAGTGGCACCCTTTGTGGCCATCGCGGAGGCAAATGCGGCGCTCCAAAACGGGGATTATGAGAAGGCTGTCAAGGTCTACCGCTCCATCCTTGATCAGCCCGTGCTGGCCGTTGATCCGGGGTTGCGCACATCGGCTGCTTATGGCTTGGGTGCGGCCGCCAAGCGTGAGGGCAAATTTCAAGAAGCAGTGGCGGCCCTCACTGATTTCATCAATAACTATCCCAACGATGCCCGGAACGGACAAGCGTATTTTCTTCGCGGGGATGCTTATCTGGGACTGAACCTGTGGGAAAATGCCATCGCTGATTTTAAGGCATATCTGCTCAAACGTCCGGGGGTGATCGACAGTTACGCCTATGAGCGGATCGGGGATGCTTACCTCAATTTGGGGATGCCTGCCAAAGCCCTCGAAAATTATGATCTGGCGGTGCAGAGTTCCCGCGGGTTGGTTCCTTTATTGATCCTTCGAGAACGTCTAGCGGCGGGATATCTCAATGCTGGTGATGTGAACAAAGCCCTTGCTCAGTACGACGCCATCTTAGAAGTTGCCGAAAACGAGGACTATCGGGCTACCATCGCCCTCAACGCGGCCGATGCGCTTGCTCGGGCGGGCAACGCGGCTGGCGCAGCCGCACGTTATCAAAATATCCTTGCACAGCATCCTGAGACTCTTGCTGGCTATCGGGCGATGCAGTCCATTCTGCGCCGGGGTGGGGCTGTGGACAGCCTACTTCGGGGTAAGATCAGTTTTGCTGCGGGGGATTATGGGGACACCCTTACCGCCCTTCAGAATTACACCAGCACCACCCCTATTGGACAGATCGATCCGGTGGTGTATATGCTCATGGGTAGGGCATACCGGGAATTAGGCAACACTGCCGCGGCCAACACCTCCTTTCAAACCCTGATCACCCAGTATCCGACCAGCCCGCTCTTTGGTGAAGCGTGGCTGGAACAGGGGCGTTCACTTTTGCTCGGTGGGGACACGGTAGGCGCGATCAACAAATACATGGAGTTTGCAGAAAAGCATCCAGATGTGACACAGGCGGCTGAGGCAATCTGGCGCGCTGGTTACCTATACTCCACCCTAGGCAATATGGAGCAGTCACTAGCCACTTTCGAGATTCTCGGCTCTAAGTATCCGGGAAGCGAACGGTCTCAAGATGGGCTGTTCCGGGCGGGTATGGCCGCTTATCAGGCAAATATGCCAGCACGGGCGCAGCGTTTGTTTTCGCTGCTTGCGGTTACAGGTACAGGTGAACTGAAGGCAGCAGGTTATCTGTGGTTGGGACGTCTGTATCAACAAAACAACGAGACCCAATTGGCTCAAGAAGCCTACGCAGAGGCTGCAAAGGCTGATCCCGGCGGCTATTACAGCTTACGGGCTGCCGATCTGCTGGCGGGGCGAACCCCCTTTGCTTCACCTGCCACTATCGACTGGGCCTACAATACCGACCTCCATGTGGCCGAAGCTGACGAATGGATGCGCACCACCTTCAAACTCACGGCGCCTTCGCCCTTGTGGGAACTTGCGCCTCAGATCGCCAATGATCCACGCCTTATCAGAGGTACAGAACTGTGGGCGCTCTCCGCTTACAATGATGCCGAGGGGGAATTCACTGCCCTCACGGAAGCCTATGAAAACAGCCCCCTAGGGCTGTACCAACTGGCGGTCTATTACAGCCGTATCGGGCACTTTCGGGAAGCGATCTTTGCGGCGGCAGCCTTGATCGATGGCTCAGGCGTTCAGACCGAAAAAGCGCCCAAGTTTATTGCCTCTTTGCGTTACCCTATCGCTTTTTACGATCTGGTGATCCCAACCGCGCAGCGCTACGGGGTGGATCCGCTGTTGGTGTTCAGTCTGATCCGGCAGGAGAGCCTCTTTGAGTATGCAGCCACTTCCAGCGCCGCCGCCAAAGGGCTAATGCAGATCATCCCCTCCACCGGGGCGTATATTGCGACGAAACTCGGTTATACCAACTTTCAGACGTCTGATCTCTACCGTCCCTTTGTGAATGTGCCCTTTGGTATTTATTATCTGGTGGAACAGCTTCAGTACTTTGAAGGCAAGGTCTACGCTGCCCTTGCCGCCTACAACGGCGGCCCCGGCAACAGCGCGGAGTGGTTGAGTATTTCCGGCCCCGACGTGGATATGTTTGTGCAGACTATCACCTTTGATGAGACTCGCGCCTATGTACGCCGCATCTATGAACAATACGCGGTTTACATGGGCATCTATGGGGCACGCTAACGATGCTGACCACGGGTGCAGGTTGAGATCGCCATCAGAAAGGTCCAACAAAACGGGTATGGGAGCCATGTTGGAGGGACTCAATACGATGCTGCACCATCAAGCAGTTCTTGAGCCTTTCTAATGACCGACTTTCATGGTGGATGCGCTTTGGGCAAATCTTACCGTTTTTGGTTGTATCTCAGAGTCTGATCTGCCTCACCCCTAATCGAAACCATGTGAGAAGTTAGCGCCACTGGATGCGGTGTACGAATCTCTACTCACATCCGATTTTACCCAGAAGCCGCACAGGTCAAATCGTTATGCTGGTTGGCTTCTTCAAGAGACCTTCATTCATGGGCAATGCGTTGCAACGTGGCATTTGTCTATGGAATATCATTTGGGGATATAATGAGATTCTGTCGGCAGCGATAACGGACTCATCCCATAACCTCAAAGGAAGTTCGTATGCGACGAATAGATCCCCGTCTACTGATTCTTTTAGGGCTTACCCTGTTTTTTGCTGGCGCCTTGTTGGTGGCTGATTCGCGCCCCGGGTTGGCTCAGCAAGGGGGGACGGAAGAAGCTGATTACATTGGTGCAGACGAGTGTGCCTCGTGTCATCGTAATCTGGCCCGCGAACACACCAATACCCTGCACGCCCGTGCGCTCAAAGACGTAAGCAAAAGCAAAACCGCAATCACGGCGGATTTTAAGCTGGGTGAACAAGAACGCACCATTGTTTTTCCGGACGAAAAAGAGCCGCGTCCTTTCACGGAGAAGGACATCTATTATCTGATTGGCGGCAGTCGTTATGTGGAGCGTTTTGTATACCGCATTGAACGGGGCAAGTTTGCCGTCCTGCCTGCGGAGTGGGACGTTCAAAAGCAACAGTGGCAACCTTATGGTTCAGCGGAGAACTGGCTCACTGACCCTGCCCTGAACTTCGTCACAAGCTGCGCGGGCTGTCATGTGACCGACCTAAACGCGGAGAGAGGCCGTTGGGGTGATGATGGGGTGCAGTGTGAAGCTTGTCACGGCCCCGGCAGCATCCATGCGGAGATCGCCAGTGATGCCCGCACCAACCCCAGCCCAGAAGAGCTGGCCGCGCTCCGGGCTGCGATCAAACTCACACCCGATGCGCAGGTTTGCGGACAGTGCCACAGTCAAGGCAAAAATGAAACTGCCAGCAGTCCGTACCCAGTTGGGTATCGCCCCGGCGCTGATCTGCTTGATCCTGCGGTATTCACCCTGATCAAAAATGATGATCCTGCGCATTGGTGGCTCACCGGACACGGCAAAAGCAACAACATGCAGTTTAACGAATGGCTGCAATCACGCCATGCTAAAGCCCTCAACACCCTTCAGAGCAGCGACAAGGCAAAACCTGAATGTCTCCAGTGCCACAGCGCCGATTACCGTCTGACTAACCTGCTCATCGCCAAACATGACAAGGGTGATCGGATGGGCGATGTACCTACTTTACCCGGAGTGGCCGCGGCACAGTTTGGGGTCACCTGCCTAAGCTGTCATGATCCACACGGCGGGGCCGGGCGCGATTTTCTTCTAGCCGAAGCGGATGCCTATACCCTTTGCACTACCTGCCACCGGGCCACCGAGGTGACCGAAGGGCTGCACCACCCGGTCAAAGAGATGTTTGAGGGGGTGTCGGTGGTAGCGGATATTGCAGGTACAGCTTCGGTCCATTTCTCGGAGGCTGAAGGTCCTCGCTGCCAGACCTGCCATGTGCCCCGTGTGCCGATGGATGGAATCAACCTTGCCAGCCACGCCCTCAAACCGGTACTTCCGGGCAAAACCGAGGGGCAGCTTCCAGACTCATGTTCGGGCTGCCACAGTGACCTTTCGCCTACCGATCTGCAAGCATTGATCGATGATATTCAGGCGCGGGTTCAAGGGCGAATCACCCTTGCTCAAACCCGTCTGAGCATCATCACCTTACCAGCGGATGGGAGTGCAGAATCCATCCAGTATCAGAAGGCTGTTGAAGCTCTCGCTTTTGTCCTCAATGATGGCAGTCGGGGGATTCATAACTATGCTTATGCCGATGCGCTTTTGAGTGAGACTGAGCGCCTTCTCTCTCAGTTGAGTGTACCGGGGTCAAATTTGGAACCAACTGAAGCGCCTAGGCCCACCGCCACCCCATCCGGGGATCGGACTGAAGTGGCGGCCAAAACTACTGAAGCCGCACGCACTGGCTTCCGCCCCATGACTTTTATCGTTATTGGTAGTGTCCTTTTGGTACTGCTGATCGGCGCGCTCATCTTCGGACGCAGTTCTCGGAATCGGGGGGTATAAAGCCATGTCAAAGCCCACAAACCTCCACCGCAGCGGGTTGTTGTTGGTGATCGTAGGTGCAGCAATGCTCCTTTGGGCACTGACCGGCTTGGTGATTGAGACCCACGCCGCACCCATGGTCCCGGAAACGCCGGTACTTAACGCCGATGATGCCCCTCAGACACTCTCTAACGAGTACTGCATGTTGTGCCATGCCAAACCGGATCGGGTGTGGACTTTGCCTAATCAAGATACCCTCTCGTTGACCATCGATCCGTCCGTTCTGGAAAAATCAGTACACGGTTCGGCCAACCCTGAGGGGGCCCTTGCTTGTGCCGACTGTCATGTTGACTATCGCTTCCCTCATCCGGTGCAAACAGTGCGCACTGCCCGCGAATTCACCCTTTCCCGTTATGCGTCCTGTCGGGGCTGTCACGAGGACGAGTATCGTCATAATCAGGACAGTGTCCATGGTGCCGCCCTTCGTTCCGGACGAACTGAAGCGGCTGTATGTGTGGACTGCCACGGAGCACACGATATTCAACCGCCCGCGGAACCCAGAGAACGCATTTCACTCACCTGTGGCAAGTGTCACGGTGCAATCTTTGAGCAGTATCGAAGCAGTGTCCATGGCACAGCCCTTCTAGCGGAGAGCAATCCCGATGTGCCCACCTGTATCAGTTGTCATGGCGTTCACAACATCCAGAACCCGACCACGCCCTTGTTCCGGGTGCGTTCACCTGAACTGTGCGCGGAGTGCCACGCTGATCAGTCCCTGATGGCCAAATACAACATCAGCACACAGGTTTTTGACTCCTACTTGACGGACTTTCACGGATCTACGGTGGCCCTCTTTGAGCAGCAAGACCCGGAAGTTCCCACCAACAAAGCGGTCTGTTACGACTGTCACGGCGTCCACGACATCCAAGGGGTGAACCGCGGTGAGGCCCAGCCCATCCGCGAAAAACTGCTTGCGGTTTGCCAGCAGTGTCATCCGGGGGCGGAGCCAAACTTCCCAGATGCTTGGATCGGCCACTATCCGGTAGAAGGTGGGGTGCATCCAACACTTACGGCCGCCAATGGGCTGTATCGCCTTTTGGTTCCGGTCAGTATCGGTATCTTGGGGCTATTGATCGCCACTGATTTGTTCCGCAGAGTCCGACGTCTGCTGGGACGAGATCGATAAGGGGAGCGGCTTCACCATGACACCTGAACCTAAATCAATTGAACCTGCTCGCTATGTGCGTTTCTCAGGCGTTCAGCGCTTTGAACACCTGCTCCTGTTGATCGCCTTTCTGGGGCTGATGCTCACAGGACTGCCCCAGAAATATGCTGTTCAGGAGTGGGCAAAGACGCTGCTTCACTTTCTGGGCGGGATCGAAAGCGCCCGCATCCTCCATCGTTTTTTTGCCCTGCTCCTGATGGTTGAAGTGATCCTTCATGTGGGCGCAGTGGGTTATCGTTTATTTGTGCTGGGCAAAGGGGCATCCCTTCTGCCCCGCCTGCGGGACGGACGTGATCTGGTCAACTGGGTACGCCATAATATGGGTAGCAAACCAGAGCGCCCTGCCATGCCCCATTACAACTTCATCAATAAACTGGACTACTGGCTAACGGTAATCGGCACGGTGATCCTGATCATCACGGGGTATATGCTTTGGAATCCAGTGGCCACCACACACCTCTTACCCGGAGACGCTGTGCCTACCGCACGGGTTATCCACAGTGAGCAGGCCCTCCTGATGGTGATTCTGGTGGTCATTTGGCATGGTTACAACACCTTGATCCGGCGCTTCAATGGCAGCATCTGGACGGGCAAAATCTCTCGATCAGCGATGGTATCCGATCACGGAGAGGCCCTCCAACAGCTTGAAAACGGCACACAGGCAGCGGTCCTCAGCCCAGAGCAAATCGCCCAACGTCGGCGGCTCTATGTGCCCATGGCGGTGGTGATCACAATTGTCGCATCAGTCCTGTTGTACGCCTTTGTGACCTTCGAAAAGACAGCCATTCCCACCATTCCCCGTCCAGAAGTGGCCATTTTTGCGCCTCAGATCAAAGCTGCTGAGGGGGATACCAATGTAGGCGCGGTGGTGTGGGCAACGGTGCGCTGTGCCCTCTGTCACGGGGCTGATGCGGCTGGTGGTCAAGATGGGGTTCCAGCGCTCCGAGGCACAAACCTCAGCTTTGAGAACTTCTTCCAGCAAGTTCGCATCGGCAGCGATAAAATGCCCGCCTTCCGCGCCGAAGAACTGCCTGACGCCTATGTGCTGCACCTTTATACGTGGTTAACTACCTCCTCTAAACCTTAATTGTTGTGACTGGAGATGCTCAGGATTTACCAACCATCTCCAGTCCTATACCCTGATCCCTGCCTCAAGTCTATTTGTGGTGTTTTTCACATTCTTCACCCCTCCTTCATCCCTGCAAATAAACCTGTCCTATAATGGATTCACGGAGTGATCAACCCTCCGCCTCCGGATTCTTTAGCTGTTTTGGGCAAGTTTTTTGGGGGAGGATAAAACCATGATCGTTACCAAAGCTGCACTGCGTCTCCTCGTTGCCATCGTTTTGCTGCTCACCCTGCTGCCGACTTCAAGCGGGATCAAAGCACAGGATGATCCCTGTCTCCAGTTGGTTGAGAAAATCTTTGCGCAAGTGGGCCAAACCTGCACCGATCTTAAGCGCGATTCGGTATGTTATGGGCATGTCAAACTCAGCGCTGAAGCTCGTGAGGGTGTTGATCTGAGTACATTCACTTTTGAGACCGCAGGCGATATGGTCTCCCTCAAAGACCTAAAAACCCTTAAATTGGGCGAGATGAATCTTGACAATGAGGAGTGGGGTATCGCCTTTATCCGGCTCCGGGCCAATTTACCCGATGTGGCCGCGGGTCAGTTCGTCACCATGATCGCCTTTGGGGATACCGAAATTTGGGAAGCGGCGGATAATACAGGTGCGCCCATGCAGGCCTTTTATGTGCGCACCGGCGTAGGCGAAAAAGAAATCTGCGGCAAGCTCCCCACCGATGGTATTCTGCTCCAAACCCCCGCAGGCGCGGGCAAAATAGCCTTGACCATCAATGAAGTCAGACTTAACATCGGCTCCACGATCCTGATCCAAGCGCCCCCCTCGACAGCCTACCATCCTTCGATGATGCGTATTTTCACCTATATGGGGGAAGTAGAGGCCTCATGGATGGCCGCTGGTGACAAAAAAGAAAGCAGTACTTACGCCAAAAAGGGGCAGCAGATCATTGTGCCCTTGGATGACAAACAGCGTCCGGTTGCGCCGCCAATCAATCAGTGCGGTACCGATTTTATGTACGGCATCTCCCACCTCAACGAGTATGCAACCAGAAACGGGTTGTTCCCGCCAGAAGTGGTTGATCCCGCCGATAGCACCAAGATGAGCGTCAGCTATAGCAAAAGCGGACGCACTTATACTTTCACCGACAAAAGCACCATTCCGCCCGAAGCCAAAGTGAAGGATCGGGTGTGGGAATTTGGGGATGGGGAGAAGATGAGTGGGGAGAAAGTCTCACACACCTATACTTATGGCGGCACCTATGAGTTGATCTACACCATTTACTTTGAAAGTGGCGTAACCAAGTCAATGCACATTCCGCTGGAAGTTGAAGGTCCCGCTAAACCGGAGTTAATCCCTGCTGATACTCCCTCATGCGAAGGCACGATCAAAGGTACAGCCAATATCCGCACAGGGCCATCAAGAGATTTCGAAGCAATCACAAAGTTCAGTGACGGGACTTTGGTGAAGATCATCGGTATTGTGCCGCCCGGTGAGTGGTACAAGTTGGTCATGAAGGAACTGACTCCTGCCTATGTCTCCACCGAATTGGTGAAGGATGTGAAGTGTCCGGCGGGATTCACCCTGCCAGAAGTGAAGTGAGTCTTAACAAGCCCTTCGTCCTCATCCAGTTGGCGCTGGCCCTTGGGTTCATTGTGAATGTTGCCATGCGCCGCTGGGTTGGCTACATTTAGGATGTTCACTAGATTACATCTAAGAGGGAATAGACTATGGCAATTCATCGTAAAGCGGAAGCGGTTTGGAATGGCACGCTTCGTGAAGGCAATGGGACGCTCAGTACCGATAGTGGAACCCTGAACAATACCCCTTTTACCTTTGTCTCTCGGTTTGAAGAAGGTTCCACAACCAACCCAGAAGAGCTGCTGGCGGCAGCACATGCGGGCTGCTTCACAATGGCGTTGGGGGCAGGTCTAGGACGCAAAGGGTTCACGGTACATCACATCAAATCCACCGCCACCCTTGAACTGGCCCAAAAAGACGGTGCTTGGTCGATTACCAAAATCAGTTTGGTCACCCGCGGCAAGGTTGATGGGATTGACGTGGAGGCCTTTAAGCAGGCCGCAGAGGATACCAAAAAGAACTGTATTGTCTCCAGAGCACTTGCGGCTGTGGAGATGGAAGTAGACGCAGACCTCGAATAAAAGCGCGAGGCACTCTTAAAATGCCAGTTGCTGCCCCTTTACCAGCTAAATACTGGTAAAGGGGTAAGCTGCCCTCAAACAGGGGTTGGCTGATGGGCATTAGATTTAGCCCTTGTAAGACAGCGGACGCATCCCGTTTAAGGTTACCATGAGGGACATGCCCACATCGGCAAACACCGCCGCCCATAAGGATGTCGCCCCCAAAAGGGCTAACACTAAAAAGCCCGCTTTGAGCGTAAAACTAAAGCCCACATTCTGCCGGATCAACCCCCGTGCAAACCGAGAGAGCCGTACCGCATAAGGCAGAGCACCCAGATCATCAGCCATGAGAGCGACATCAGCGGTCTCCAGTGCCTGAGGGCTGCCCGCGCCACCCATAGCGATCCCAACCGTAGCCGCGGCTAACGCTGGCGTATCGTTGATCCCATCACCTACCATGACCACATTGCCATGCTGCTTAAGAAGTTCCTTCACCGCTTCGACTTTATCGGCAGGGAGCAGTCCGGCGCGCACATCGCGTACCCCTGCCTGAGCGCCAATGGCCTTGGCGGCTGTGAGGTTATCCCCAGTGAGCATCACGGTCGCAATATTCATGGCATTCAGGTCATGGATCACTTGAGGGCTGTCAGCGCGAAGGGTATCGGCAAGGGCGATGAAGCCTTTGACCTCGCCGCCTTCGGCAAGCATCATGGTGGTCTGCCCTTGCGCTTCGGCAGCTTGTACATCCCGACATAAGGTCACCGGATGGGGATGTTCTTGATCAAAGAGGGGATGACTGCCGACGGTGATCTCTTTACCCTCAACCCTGCCGCGTACCCCACGCCCAGCAAGCATCTCAACGGACTCGGCAGGAGCATATACCCCCTCCAGATGGCGTGACTCGGCTGCACTCACCACCGCTTGCGCCAGCGGATGGGCAGCGCGGCGTTCAACCGCCGTTGCCAGCGCCAGAATCTCATCGCAGCGTTCGCAGCCATCCTCAGTGGTGCAGTCAGCGGCGCGATAGCCGGTCACGGTGGGTTTGCCTTGTGTCAGAGTCCCAGTTTTGTCAAAGGCAAAAGCCCGCGCCATCCCCAGCGCTTCGAGATGCGCCCCACCTTTGATCAGAATGCCCCGCCGGGCGGCTGCGGTGATGGCACTAATCACAGTCACTGGCGCGCTGATCACCAGCGCACAGGGGCAGGCGATCACCAACATCGAGAGGGCCCGGTACAGCCACCCATGACCCGCAGCCGTATCATAAAAGGGCGCGCCAAACAACAGCGGTGGCAAAAAGGCCACCAGTGCCGCCAGCACCGTCACCGCTGGGGTGTAGTAGCGGGCAAACTGATCGATCAGGCGCTGACTGGGAGCACGTACATTTTGGGCCTCTTCCACCAGTTTGATGATCCGGCTTAGGGTATTGTCCTGAGCGAGCCGAGTCACCTCGATCTGAAGGGTACCTTCGCCATTGATGCTGCCCGCGAACACTTCCGCGCCGGGGGTTTTGGCGATAGGTACACTCTCACCGGTGATGGGCGCTTGATTAACCCCACTTGCGCCCATGCGCACTACCCCATCCATGGGAATGTTCTCTCCGGGCTTCACAAGGATGATTTCGCCCACCGCCAGATCATCTACACTGATCTGCTCCTCGTGCCTATTGCGGAGCCTAAGAGCGGTTCGGGGTTTGAGGGCAATCAAGCTGCGGATGCTGTTACGAGCGCGATCCGCGGTGTAACCCTCGAGAGACTCACCCACCGCAAACAAAAAGATCACGGTGGCGCTTTCAAGATACTCCCCAATCAAGATTGCCCCGACCGCCGCAATGCTCATCAGCAGGTTGATATTAAACTCACGATTGATGCGTAGACTGTTGATCCCACTTTTGAGGATGGGGTACAAGGTGATCAACATCCCCGCGCTGTAAGCAATTCCCATTGTGGATTCGGGTAAGCGCAGCAGCAGACCAAGGATCGCCGTGATCATCACAATCCCGCCGCCGATCAGGGCCAACCGCGTTTCGCGTCGGGCGAGCAGATAATCCCAGAAGCCGATCAGCCCCCCCCGTGAGCTCACCGCACCAGCCGCCTGCTCCTGATACGGGGTGACCGTTTTTCCCAGCGATTCGACTCGCTGTTTGAGCGTTTCAAAGGAAACATCACCATCAAGGATCATTTTGCAGGTGGCGAACTCCACCCGCACCGAATTGACGCCTTGCAGCTTTTCAACACCGCTCTCAACTTCTTGGGCACAGTGGGCGCAATCCATCCCACCAATGGTATAGGTCTGTGTACTCATCAAACGGCACCGCTACGTACTCTCCCCAAAAGGAGAGACCCTTCGATAGATAGATTATGTCATTCTACAGCAGATTCTGGGTAACGATCAGAATCCCTGACACACTGCGCCCAGTATATCAGGGGGAATTCGCGCTTATGAAAGCTGTATATCTGGGGGAGATTTTTAAGATCAGGCGCTATTGCAGGCGGAAACTCAATTCACGACACAGGTTTTCGAGCTTGCCGATACCTTCTACCTCACACACCACCACATCACCATCCTTAAGATTGACCGGAGGTTTGCGGTATGCACCTACACCATCGGGGGTGCCCGTCAGAATCACATCACCGGGCTGAAGGGTGAACGCTTGGGAGATGTATGAGATCAGGGTTTTGAGGTCGAAGATCATCTCTTTGGTATTGCTCTCCTGTCGCAGTTCCCCGTTCACGGTGCTGCGCAGATTCACGTTTTGAGGATCGGGCAGATCGTCTGCTGTGACCAACCACGGACCCATCGGGCAGAAGGTATCCATGCCCTTGGCCCGTGTCCACTGCCCATCGCTTTTTTGCAGGTCGCGGGCGGTGACGTCATTGACGATGGTATAGCCAAAAATCTGACTCATGACTGATTCCGGGGCCACAAGGCGGGTGGTCTTGCCGATCACCACCGCTAACTCAACCTCATAGTCCACAAACCCAGCCACGGCGGGGTCCCACTGGATGAGCGCGCCGGGGGCGTTCACACTGCTGGGCATCTTAGGAAACAGCAGCGGTTTGGCGGGCGGTGTGCCGTTCTGCTCCCGGATGTGATCCATGTAGTTTTGTCCCACCGCAATGATCTTGCCGGGCTGGGGGATAGGGGCCATAAATTGAAGGCTCGATTCAGCCAGCGGTTTGCCGATCAGATAGGCGCCTTCGGCAGCGGTGCGCCCTTTGGTGATCAACTCCAGCATGGAACCGAAGCCTTCCAACAACCGAACTTCGTCCTTGATCTTGCCCACAAGGGCCGCCGAACCATTCAGGTTTATGGTCGCTAATTTCATTCTGAGTATCCTCTTACGGTTTTTAAAGGGACTGAAGCATTTCTAGAGTCAGTTCACTGAGAGAGTCTAACCGTAAATCGACCTGCGCCAACAATTCTGGCGAAGGGGGGAATAAGGAACTGGGCACGCTGATCACCTTCATGCCAGCGCGTTTGCCCGCAAGGATTCCATTTGTGGAGTCTTCAAGACAAACACAGGTTTCTGGGCTGTATCCCATCCTTTGCGCCGCCTCAAGGTAAACATCCGGGGCGGGTTTGCCTTTGGCTACTTCATCGGCGGAAAGAATTACCTGAAATTTACCCCTCAGGGCCGGATGATCCAGCACCAGATCGATCAAATCCCGGTGGGAGCCAGAAGCCAACCCAATGGGGAAGTTTTGAGCCGCAAGCTGAACAGCTTCCACTGCACCGGGCAAAAAAGGAATGCGCTGCTGGTAATTCTGAGCAACCTTGCCCACAATGTAGGACTGAACCTCTTCAGAACTCATCGACAGTTCAAGGCGCTTGATCATGTAGGCAGCCCACTCGCGGGAGTTTACGCCCATGATCGCCCGGTGATCTTCCTCACCCCATGGTTTACCATACAACGTCGCCATCTCGCTTCGACTGCGATCCCAAACCGGTTCGGAGTCCACCAGCAGTCCATCCATATCAAAGATCACCGCACGGATCATGGTCTCAATTCCTGATAAGTACCTTTATGGGAGATGGTGGAGGGGCAGATCCCCTCCAAATGAATTGGGGATATTTAACTTTGGGCTTCGACAGATTCGGGGCCGCTGAAGACCGCAAAAAGCATCAGGGCGAGAAACCCTAAACCCAGACTGCCAAGGCACAAGCCGGCGGCCTGACCAAAAGCGATCCGAAAGCCAAAGCCACCCACCAACAACAAGGGCGCTGGGGCAACCACCCCCAATGCGCCGAGGTAGTGCAAAAGGTGCGCCACTGCGCCCCCCTTCACGGGTTTGTTGCGGTGCGACTTGCGCGCTACAAAAAAGGCGAGGATCACGGCGATGCTCCCGCCCAGAATCAGAGTCGCCACCAGAGGCGGTAGATTATCCATGCTGAATTTATATCTCCGTCGATACGGTTAAAACTTCCCAAAAATGGAAGGCGCGAATGCGTTGTTCAAGCCCACTAACATCGCGGGCAGCAGCAGCAGTACTGGCATACCCACCCCGCCAAAGACCAAACCAAACAACAGCGCTAACAGCGCAGCGAATGGGCCGGGATCAAAGTTCATGGTGCCACCCTCCCAAAACTCAGAAGAGTCTAAAAAGAAAAGGTGCGAATGGGCTTGCCCCCGTCACCATCACAGCCAGAAACATCAGCCCTAAAGTGGGCGTGGCAGGTGCCCCTAAAATCAGCCCAAGAGCCAATAACAGCAGCAAAATGAGAGGACTCGTGCCAGCATCCATCGCGCAGTTCCTTTACACCCTAGTACAGATCAAAAATGAACGGTGAGGCGGAGTTGACTGACATACTGAAAGCAGAAACCCCTGCTACCATAAACATCATAAGTGGCAGCGGCAGCCCTGCCGCACCTCCCAGAAAATACAGCACGAACAGGATCAGCAGTAATACAAGCATTTCCACCTCTCCTTTGATCGACCTCACATCGACTCAAGGTCGACGTGAGGCGCTTGATCCGCACTTGTTGAAGGCTTTTTAGTGCAGGGTGTAAATGAATGGGGCCAGTGGGCTAGATGCGCCTAAGATAAACACAATGAAGAACACCAGCAGCACCACAATCATCGGGATCAGCCACCACAGGCGCACTTTCCACAAAAAGGCGAACAGCTCACCCATAACCCCAAACCGAGAGCGCAGATCGTGGGTCCAGTTGCGCTTTTGAGACGGTTGTGCGTTTTCTGGGGTGGCATTGGTCAGGTTTTCGTTGGTGGTCATCTTAGGTCAGTTCCTCTACTTACTTTCTTACGATATGGGATCCCAGTACAAGCATATCAAGACCGCTTTTGCTAAAGGTGTTCCAAGCATTGGCGGGTGTGTTCACAATCGGTTCACCGCGCAGATTAAACGAGGTATTGAGCATCACCGGGACACCTGTAATATCCCCAAAGTGCTTGATCACATCGTAATACATGCGGTTGGTTTCGCGGTCAATGGTCTGCAACCGGCCTGTGCCCCCGGCGTGGGTGGTGGCCGGGATAACGTCGTACTTCTCCGGCTTTACAGGCGAAACCATGAGCATAAACCGGGGCGGGTACTGCTGATTAACGTCGGGAAACTCAAAATACTCCGTGGCGTGTTCTGCCAAGACCACAGGCGCAAAGGGCCGGAACGGCTCACGGTACTTGATCTTGGTGTTGACCACATTTTTCATCTCATTACGGCGAGGATCAGCGAGGATGGAGCGGTTGCCCAAGGCACGCGGGCCCCACTCAAACCGTCCCTGAAACCAGCCGATCACCTGTCCCTCGCTGATCGCTTGCGCGGCGATCTGGGTCACTTTGTCAGGATCGGAGACATAGTCATACTTGGCCCCGATCTGGGTCAGGAACTGTCGCACCTGATCCTCATTATACTCCTCACCCCAGTAGGCATGACGCATGATCATCTTGCGGGGTTTATTCAGAAGGGTATGATAGGCCCACAATGCCGCGCCTACTGCGCCGCCATCATCACCCGCGGCCGGCTGAATGTAGACCTCCTCAAAAGGAGTCTCCTTCAGTACCTTAAAGTTGGCCACACTGTTTAGCGCTACCCCACCGGCCATCACCAGCTTTTTGAGTCCAGTGCGCTCGTGTAAGTGTCGGGCGATGCGCAGGATTGCCTCTTCAGTGACTGCTTGAACACTCGCGGCCACATCGGCGTAATACTGGTTTGCAGCCATCGCCTCTTTTTCACCAGCGCGTTCAGGGTTGGTGAGCATGGTGAAGAAGTCGTCGCTGGGAGCGCGTTCCTCACCAAAAAGATCATTAAAGCGGCGGTTATAAGTCTTGGTGGCAGAACGATGGAAGGAGAAATAGTCCATATTCAGGTGGAAACTGCCATCACTTTCGAGGCGGATCAGTTTCTGCACCTTATCCACAAAGCGTGGCTCACCATAGGGAGCCATGCCCATCACCTTGTATTCCCCCTCGTTCACCTTAAAGCCTAAAAAGGCAGTGAAGGCCGAGTACAACAACCCCAATGAATGGGGGAAGCGCTGCTCCTCATTGAGGATGATCTCGTTTTTGCCCGTCCCATCCCAATTGGCTTTGGCCCGTCCAGTGGTGGTGGTTGTCCACTCACCTACCCCGTCGAGAGTCATGACCGCAGCTTCATCAAAGGGTGAGCAGTAAAAAGCGCTGGCCGCATGGGACATGTGATGATCACAGAACAGCACCTTGGCTGCATCCATATGAAAGTGCTGCTGAAGTTTGGTCTTCACCCAGAGTTTTTCGGGCAGCCACACGTACATCG
Source organism: Anaerolinea sp. (assembly GCA_014879835.1). Taxonomy (GTDB): domain Bacteria; phylum Chloroflexota; class Anaerolineae; order Aggregatilineales; family UBA2796; genus UBA2796. The sequence continues at coordinate 13,906 of JACSRJ010000245.1, read as the reverse complement.
CTTCGCGCCATACATCTTGCGAGCGGGGAAAGGTACTGAGGATGGTCATCAGAATCCGCTCAAACTTGATGAACGGCTTCTCGTAAAAGACCACATAATCAAGGTCTTGGGCGGTGATACCAGCCTTTTTTAAGCAGAATTCGATGGCTTTTTCGGGGAAGCCATTGTCGTTTTTGATGCGGCTGAACCGCTCTTCCATCGAGGCAGCGATCAACTCGCCATCACGAAGCAGCGCCGCAGCGGAGTCATGATAGTAGCAGGAAATACCAAGGATGTACATCAGGACTGGTTTCGCGCCTCCTCAAGCGTAGTACCAACCGGCTTGCGAGCGCGCCAATGTGGTTTGACCGATTTGTTCATCTCTAAGGGATCAACGAAGTAACGGGCGATAAGGGCAAAGGGGACCAATACCGTACAGTACATCAAAAAGGTGATGAAGCGCGATACGTAATCCCCGTTAGCCTTCCCGATGATCTGAAAGCGATCCCATGCGGTGCGGATGATATTACCCAAGTGATGAAGCCTCGCAGCATACATGAACCATAAAACACAGGCTAATCGGCGGCATTATACCGATCTGTGCGCCTTCGGTCAATAAGCGCCTGACTGTCGTCGGATTTTTTCACAAAAACTATGGAACCCCAACGTTTCCGGCGCGAAACTCACCGATTTTTCACAAACCCCTTTGAGAGAAGCCGTTCAGGGGAAATACCGCTTCGACAATGGCACAGTCGAAGGTTCGATGAGGATTCCCATTAGGGTAAGATTGTAGGACTTGCGCAGTTGAACTTGCTCACCTTGTATGTAACAAAAGCGGTAGTTGAGTGCGCTTATGCCATCCGGCGTTCCCCATGATGGGTTAGTCACGAAGGGATTTTCCGGTGTCTGCATTTACCCCCAATACAACCACCTTTGAACGTATCCGTAGTCTGCTGCATGAGATTTATGAACCCGCGCAGGTCGAAGAAACATTGAAGGCAATCTATGAACTTTTGGACTCTTTTCAAAACCTCCCTCAGGGTCACGCCCAAAGCACCTCCCCCTATTTATCCGAACGGAGTATTACCCTGATCACCTACGGGGATACGGTGCGTCGGACTGGGGAGCCTCATGAGCCACCGCTTCAAACCCTTCATCGTTTTCTGCGCGAACGCCTACAAAAGGTCATTGATACGGTGCATATCCTGCCCTTTTATCCTTGGTCATCAGATGATGGTTTTTCAGTCATCGATTACAAGGCTGTGGACCCAACCCTTGGGGATTGGCCCGATATAGAAAACATAGGCGCGGATTTCCGCCTGATGTTTGATGCAGTTATTAACCATGCGTCTGCTCAGGGGGAGTGGTTTGCCCGTTTTCTTAAGGGCGATCCTGCTTTTCGCCGCCGTTTTTTTGTGGAATCGCCTGAAACTGATCTGAGCGGGGTAACCCGTCCGCGTACTTCTCCCCTGCTTACGCCCTTCATCCGCAAGGACGGCGAAGTGATCCATGTGTGGACAACCTTCAGCGCCGATCAGGTTGATCTGGATTACCGTGATCCGGCAACCCTTGTGGCTATCCTTGAGGTGATTCTCTTTTATGTACGCAAAGGGGCACAGGTACTGCGCCTTGACGCTATCGCTTACATGTGGAAAGAAGCGCATACTGCTTGTATTCATTTGCCCCAAACGCACGCCCTGATCCGCCTGATGCGTGCGGTGTTGGATGTGGCCGCCCCTAAGGTAACCTTGATCACCGAAACCAATGTGCCTCACGCGGAGAATATCTCTTATTGGGGGGGTGGCACCGATGAGGCTCAGTTGGTCTACAACTTCACCCTTCCGCCGCTGCTGCTCCACACCTTACTTACAAGGCAAGCGAATCATCTGGCAGCATGGATCAACACCCTCAAAACGCCTTCCGCTCAAACCGCGTTTTTTAACTTCACCGCCTCACATGATGGCATAGGGGTGCGTCCAGTTGAGGGCATCCTCAATGGGGAACAGTTGCGCGGCTTGGTCAATCTTGCCCTTGAGCGGGGCGGACGGGTCTCTTACAAACGTAATCCCGACGGCAGTGACAGCCCCTACGAACTGAATCTGACCTATGTGGATGCCTGCATTGACGCGACAGAACCAATTGAGTTTCATGTGCGCCGCTTTTTGCTCTCACAGGGGGTCATGTTGACCTTGGCTGGAGTCCCTGCGATCTATCTTCACAGTCTGGTCGGCTCTCACAATGATCTGGAGGGCATGATCCAGAGCGGGATCAACCGTAGGATCAACCGGGCTAAACTGGACTTTGATCAACTGATTGTGGAATTGGAGACACCGGGGAGCTTTCGGGCGCGGGTTTTTGAGCAGTACTGCAACATGCTGCGCGTGAGGCGTGCCTGTTCTGCGTTTCATCCGGCGGGAGCACAGGAAGCGCACAGTCTGAACGATGACCACGTCCTCGCGTTAGAACGCACCGCCCCTGAAACTGGCGAGAAGGTGTTGGCGCTCTTTAACCTGAGTGGTCAAGATCAGGCGCTCACCGGCATACCCTCTGGGCTGAATTTGCTCACCGGGGTGCCGTTCTCAGGCGGAACGTTAACCCTTGCCGCCTATGAGATGTGCTGGCTCCAAGTGAATCGACACCAGCCCTGATCAGGTACTGAGGTGGAGTCAAAGGATGGTCAATGCCCTCCACCTCCAATGCCCAAAATGGGGCTTAGCGGCTCACGATGGTGCCAATAGGTTCGCCCATGACCGCCGCTTCTAAGGCACCTTCTGCCCAGAAGTCGATCACGAGGATCGGCAGGTTGTTTTCCATGCACAAGCTGAAGGCAGTGGTATCCATCACCGCGAGGCGTTTATCGATGGCCTCACGGAAAGTGATTGACTCGTAGCGGTGAGCATTGGGGTTCTTTTTGGGGTCGCTGTCGTAAATGCCATCCACTTTGGTCGCCTTGATGAGCAGTTCAGCGTCGATCTCCATACCGCGCAGGGCTGCGGCGGTGTCGGTGGTGAAGTAGGGGTTGCCTGTGCCACCGCCAATGATCACCACCCGCCCTTTTTCGAGGTGACGGATGGTTCGCAGGCGAATATACGGCTCTGCCACCTTGTTCATTTCAATTGCAGTCTGCACTCGGCTTTGGACATTTTCCCGTTCAAGCGAATCTCGAAGGGCGAGGGCATTCATCACCGTCCCAATCATGCCCATGTGGTCGGCGGTGGTCTGATCCATGCCCCGATCCACACCATCTTTACCGCGCCATAGGTTGCCTGCCCCGATCACGATGCCAATTTGTACTCCCAGTGTATGGAGCGCCTTGACCCGATGGGCGATAAAAGCTGCCTGATCGGGATCGATTCCGAACCCGCCTACTCCCGAAAGGGCTTCACCGCTCAGTTTGAGCAGGACTCGTTTGTAGCGTGGCTTACGGATGGTTGGTTCGGCTGCTGAAAGATTGCTTGTCAGGCTCATGACGGTCATTCTCCTCTACTCCTGTCCTAAATCCTCAAAGGCACATTCCAATTTCTGGGCGAAAAAAAGGATCAGGTTAAACCCCTGATCCCTTTTTAACGTTCATCTCAATCTGGCTGAGCTTATTCGTTGGTGGTCTCTTCGCCTTCACCCAGCGCAAAGCGGGCAAAGCGTCGGATCACGATATTCTCTCGGATTTCAGCAATCAAGCCCGTGAGAACATCTTTGACCTTTTTGTTATCATCATGGAGCCACACCTGCTCCATCAGGGCGACCTCTTCAAACCATTTGGACATGCGCCCTTCCACGATCTTTTCAGCAACATTCTGCGGCTTGCCTTCGTTCATAGTACGGGCAAGCTGAATCTCGCGCTCTTTAGCCACTTCGGCTTCGGGCACGTCTTCACGCTTCACATAACGAGGCGCAAGGTTGGCGATATGCAGGGCCAATTCTTTTGAGAAAGCCTTAAAGGCTTCGTTACGGGCCACAAAGTCCGTCTCACAGTTGACCTCAACCATCACCCCCAAGCGTCCATTGTGGTGCATGTAGGTCTGGATGATACCATCATTGGCGGAGCGCCCCGCTTTTTTGGCGGCGGTCGCAACGCCTTTTTTGCGCAGGAAATCAGCGGCCTTTTCCAGATCAGCGCCGTTTTCCTGAAGTGCTGCGCGGCAGTCGTTAAAGCCGGCCCCGGTCATATCCCGAAGCTGCTTCACCATCTGAGCCGTAATCTCGGTCACACACTGCTCCTTCAATTGGGTTCGGTCTTTGCCGAATTATTCTTCATCTTCGCCAAAGGTACTGCGCTGCAATTTGGCCAGCGTAGATGGGCCCAAATATGCGCTCTCGTCATCCTCTTCATAACGACGGCGCGCCTCGGTGGACTCTTCTGCGGTGGTTTCAACATCATCAAAATCTCCGTGCGCCTTGCGCATGGCGATCCCTTCGAGGCAGGCATCAGCAATTTTGGCGGTGATCAGCTTGATCGCACGGATGGCGTCATCATTTGCCGGAATCACATAGTCAATGTTTTCCGGGTTGCAGTTGGTATCAACCATCGCAAAAATCGGGATGTTGAGCGCGTTGGATTCCTGAACGGCAGTCACTTCACGGCGCACATCAATAATAAAGACCATGCTGGGCAGGCGCTTCATGTAGCGCAGACCACCTAAACGCACCTGAAGTTTTTCGACCATACGGGCGCGGGTGAGACGCTCTTTTTTGGTATACATATCCATCTCACCACGTTCAGCCTCCTCCTCAAAACGGCGGAGTTGATCGATACGGCTCTTGATGGTGCGCCAGTTGGTCAAAGTTCCACCGAGCCAGCGCTGATTGACATAAGGCATCTGGGCGCGTTCGGCTTCCTGCTGGATAGTTTCTTGTGCCTGACGTTTGGTCCCCACAAAAAGGATCGTCCCACTTTTGGAGACCGTGTCACGAACCATCTCGTAGATTTCTTCGAGATTGGAAAGAGTCTGCTGAAGGTCAATGATGTGGATGCCGTTACGTTCCCCGAAGATGTACGGCTTCATGCGCGGGTCCCATTTCTTGGCGCGATGCCCGAAATGAACACCCGTCTCGAGGAGTTGTTTCATCGAAACGACGGACATGAGAAAGGCTCCTTTTGGTTTGTGTTATGGCGTTCACGCCCTTCATCCCCCGTGATCATCCTCGGTTGAGGACACACCCACGAAGTCCGGACGTGTGTTGATAAGTTGGGCACTATGCCCAAACATGTAAGCATACCATAGGGCGGAAATGCCTTCAAGGGGAGGTTTTGAGCGGATTTTTGGGTTTAGGAGTTGTGCATTTGACCTCATCCCCTCTGCGCCCCCTTCTCCAGTGGAGAAGGGGGAATCGAGACTCTGAGGGGGACTACTCTGGAATTTGGTGTCGCCCCTAATCGACCTGCTCAGCGGCGCTGATACCAGCCCTTTAGCCTCTCGACTGCCTCGTCTAAGCGTTCATCTGCGATCCCAATGCTGAAGCGCACATAACCCCGCCCCGCATAACCGTACATTTCACCAGCGGTGATCGAGACCAGTGCCTGCTCTAGAGCCGAGATCACGTAACTTTGATCGTCACCATCTTTAACCTTTGCCCACACATACATCGAACCAGAGGTCCGGACGGGGGATAGACCGATCTGGGGGCAGACAGCCAGCAGTTTATCACGTCTTGCCTGATAGATCGCATTGCGCTGATCAATCCAGCCCTGAGGAGTATCATTTAGGGCTGCCGCACCCGCATCATAGATCGAGCGAAAATGCCCGCTGTCGATGTTGCTTTTGATCACCAGCAGGGCGTCAATGGCCTCACGGTTGCCCACGCACGCCCCTAAGCGCCATCCCGCCATATTGTAGGTCTTGGAGAGCGACATAAACTCTACTGTGCAGGTCTTGTCAGGGTCTGCCTGAAGGGCGCTGGGGGCAGTGTAGCCGTCAAAGACGATCTCCATATAGGGGTTGTCCGAACACAGCAGGATGCGGTTTTCCCGGCAGAAGGTCACCAAGTCTTCATACAGATTCAGATCAACCACGGCCCCGGTGGGGTTGTTGGGATAATTCACCCACAGCAGCTTTGCTTTGGGCAGATCGGGATGTTCGCGCAGGGACTTCAGATCAGGGCGAAAACCGTTGTTGGGGTCAAGACGCATGATGATGGTCTCACCGCCAGCCATGATTGTGCCCATGCTGTAGGCGGGGTAGTTCAGGTCGGGCACGATCACCTCATCACCGTGATCTACATATGCCTGTGCCAGATTGACAATACCTTCTTTGGAGCCGATCAGGGGCAGAACCTCTTTAGACTCATCAAGTTTGACCCCAAATCGCCGCTGATAATAGGCCGCAACGGCCTCGCGGAACACTTTATGCCCTCGATAACTACCATAACCGTGTTTCGTGGGATCAAGCACAGATTGGCGCAGGGTCTCCAGCACATGATCAGGTGGAGGCATATCAGGGCTGCCCACGTCCAGCCGAATCACATCTTTGCCAGCGGCGTTCATCTCGGCGATCTTCTGCCCCACGATGGCAAAACCGTAGGGAGGCAGCCGGCGCAGCCGATCCCCAACAGGCGGCAGTGTGGAAACAGTCTGAGAGGTATTTGTAGTCATAACGTCAAATTCCTACCTTTGATCTGTGATCGGTTTTTCTAAAGAAAGATATTTTTCGAGATCGGCCAGCGCCCGTGCGGAGTACGCAGCGGCGCGATCCCGTTTGCCCTTCGGGATAGAGTCTAAGCTGGGCAGAATTCCGTAATTGGCTTTCATCGGCTGAAAGTCCTTTGGTTCGGCATGGGTTACATACCAGCACAAAGCCCCCAACATGGTAGTTTGGGGCAGACTGAGCGGCTCCTCCCCCCGCAGTACTCGCGCCGCATTCAGCCCTGCAAGCAGCCCTGTGCCGATATTGCCTACATAACCTTCGATCCCGGTGATCTGCCCTGCAAAAAATAAGTCTGCCCGCTCCCGATGCTGTAAGGTGGAACGGAGCAGGGTGGGTGAATTGATGAAGGTATTGCGGTGCATCTGCCCAAAACGCAGAAACTCCCCATTTTCCAAACCGGGGATGAGTCGGAACACCCGTTCCTGATCGCCCCAACGCATGTTGGTTTGAAAGCCCACAATGTTATAGAGTGTCCCGGCGAGGTTATCCTGCCGAAGCTGCACCACCGCATAAGGTCGCTTGCCCGTGCGGGGATCACGCAGCCCCACCGGACGCATAGGGCCAAAGGCAAGGGAATCTCTGCCCCGCTTGGCGATCTGTTCGATAGGTAGACAGCCTTCGAAAAAGCGAGGATCCTCACGCTCAAAGTCGTGCAGGGGATAGGTTTCGGCGCTCAGGCAGGCATCTACAAAACGCTCATACTCCTCGCGGTTCAGGGGGCAGTTGAGGTAATCTCCCTGTTCATCTTCACCTCGCCCATAACGGCTGGCGCGGAAGGCGATCTCCATATTGATCGAGTCCAGCGCTACGATGGGCGAGATCGCATCATAAAAGTACAGATATTCCTGTCCTACCAACCGGGCAATATCCCCCGCCAGCGACTCGGCAGTGAGGGGTCCTGACGCGATCACGCAGGGGGTGTCGGGGATGTGCAAAACTTCCTCGCGGATCAGGGTGATGTTGGGGTGATTTTGGAGCGCAGAGAGTACTTCCGCTGCGAACTTCTCCCGATCCACCGCAAGAGCCCCACCCGCAGGCACCGATGCTTTCTGGGCGCAGCGCATCAGGAGTGAGTTCATCCGGCGCAGCTCGTTTTTGAGCAGTCCGGGGGCGCGATCAGGGAGATCAGAGCCAAGTGAATTGCTGCATACCAGTTCCGCTAGATCCCCGGTGCGATGCGCTGGAGTAGAGCGCTTAGGGCGCATTTCGTAGAGACTTACTTTTATCCCTTGTTCCGCAGCTTGGAAAGCTGCTTCGGTACCTGCCAGCCCTCCGCCCACCACAATCAGCTCTGTACTCATCACATCCCATTTGTGCATAATATACAAATACTATCCCCATTGTAGCGGAGAGCGGGGATTATTCCTAGTCTCGGAAGTGTCACCAAATCCTTCCCCATAAGGGCATGATAGGGGCGACCTTTGGGGTGATCGTCCCTATCATGGGGTACCTAAAGAATGCCCCGATCTCAAATGCGCTGATCTCAGTTGATCACCCGCCACCAATGGGGGACATTGACTGCCCATCCAGTACGCCCATCGGGAAGGCGTAACTGCCACCATAGGTAATATTCCGCTTGTTTTGGCCCTCCAATGACCTCTAAGGTTTGATTGGCTCTGAGAGTCAATACTTCTTGTGCATGAACGCTGGTGTTGGTTCTCATATGCATTCCATTGCCTTCTGCGGTAATGCGGATGAAGGCACCTACCCGCAGATTGGGCGTCATGTCGCTCAAGTTCACTTCCGCGACGTAACTGGGATCATCCGTCACATAGGCTTTACTGCCATCGCCCAGATACACTTCGAGATAACCATCTACACGGATACCTTTCCACAAAATCCGATCACCCACCAACAAGAGATCAAGCTGACGCGCACTTCGTGAGGGTGTGGTGCGAGCAATCAGGCGTGTTCCCGCCTCGGTCACTTCGAGGATGGTTCCATCCACTTTAAAAACCTGAGCATCTCCGCCTTCACCCGGCGCGAATGGCAAAAGTGTTGAGGTGTTTGTCGGGATGGGGCTTGGGGAGTGCGTTGCGGTCAGGGTAAACGTTGGTGTCAAAGTCATGGTTGGGGTGGCCGTGAAGGTGGAGGTGTGGGTGAGTGTAGGGCTTGCCGTTGGCGTGAACGTTACGGTGTGGGTAAGCGTCGGGGTAGGGGTGTTGGTCAGGGACAACACCGCAATCGCCGTCAAGGTCTGGTTGGCGGCTGCACGTGCGGTTCTCGGCAGATCGGGGGTTTGGCTTGGGGTCAGGGATGGTGTTTGGGTATAGGATGCAATGATATTCGCCATTTGCCGTGTCTCGATTGCCAAAATTTCCGCGATGAGGGTCTCTTGATTGGGCGTTTCGGTGGCAGTAGACGCCGCTGTTTCTGAAGCAGTTGGGGGCATTGTCGGACTTGGGGATGGTCTTTCAGTGGACGTTTCAGATGCGGTTGGCTGGAGGACAGCAGCTTGGATGGTCGGGCTTACGGAGGCAGATTCCGGAATCGTACCCTTCTTACCGCCAAGGATCACAGCCGCGGTAACAACCACTAAGGTCAGGGCCACCCCGCCCAACGCAAGTAACCATCGCCCCGTCTGCGGAGGTGAAGAACCCTTCACTGTGGGCACAGCAATATCGGTTACACCCCCTAAGCGCGCATCTACTTCAGCGGTGACAGGAACGACCTTCAGCGTTTCCGTTGGGCTTTGCCCCGTCATCGCCGCACGAAAGTCGCCTGAAAAGATCTCCGCGCTTTGATAACGCTGCTCCGGTTGTTTGGCCATCGCCTTCAGCAATACCCCATCCAATGCTTCGGGCAGGTCTGGACGCAGGGTGCGAAGCGACCGGGGGGGTTCATTCAGGTGTTGGTACATGAGCGTTGCAGGGGTATCTCCACTGAAAGGAACCTGTCCTGTAAGCATCTCAAAAACCATCACGCCCAGTGCATACAGATCAGTACGGGCATCGATCTGGTGCCCATACCATTGCTCTGGTGCCATATATCCGGGGGTACCCATCGCCATCCCCCCAGCCGTCAGGGCAGTGGAGTCCGTGCTGAGCAGTTTGGCAATCCCAAAGTCAGTCAGGAACCCATTGCCCCCTTCGTCCAACAAGACGTTCTGAGGCTTCAGATCACGATGGACGATCCCCTTGGCGTGGGCATGATCAAGTGCCGGAGCGATCTGCTCAAGAAATTTGGCAGCCTTGACCAATTCAAGAGACCCCTTACGGAGTCTCTCTGCGAGGCTGCCCCCGTTTTTGAGTTCCATCACCAGATAGAGCAGCTCTTCTTCGCGCCCGAAGTCATAAATCTTGAGGATGTGGGGATGATCCAGAGACGCCAGAGTCATTGCTTCACGTTCAAACCGTTGAATAAACTCCGGGCTGCGTGCAAGTTTGGATTCGATGACCTTGATGGCCACATCGCGTCGTACACTTGCCTGATGGGCGCGAAAAACTGTCGCCATTCCGCCTTCACCCAGACGTGCAGTAATCTCGTACTGTCCTAACTTACGCCCGATGAGTTCACCCATAATCTTATACCCTTGAAAGCTCTTTCAGACAGGATGGTGCCATTGTCCCATGACTATAGAATATCTGGTGGGATCAGGCAAAGTGCTCTGTCCCTGCAAATACCCCTCCAAAGTGATTGCATGAAACCTTGGGTCATTGAACCTGTTTACCCTGTATTTATCGAAGGAGGGCGTGTGAGGGGACGCTCGCTCAGAAATTTTATGCCTCCTTCTCCAAGCTGGAGACGGGCACCGTGAAGCCGTCGCAAAGGGGGACGAGGTCGATCATCGAAGGGCGAGGTTTCAAATGGCTTCTCAGGGATTCAGATTGCTTCAATATTGTACACAACATATAAATACATTGTACAATCTATTGACATTCTATATCAGGGGGGTTAAGATAACGATTGGAAGTTAGGTATAGTCATGGTTACCAGCGACTCAATATGCCTCAGGGAGGTTGAATCAAGTCGAACCAACCTCTCGCTGTACCCTGTTGGCGTTTTCAATGAACTACATTGTTGGCGTGCTCAGTACGTATCGGTCTCTGGTTATCAGTAAAGGAAACTTTTAATGTCACAGTCCAATTCCAAATCAGCCGACACCTTGCGTCAAGGCTTGGTTTTGCTCGCGGTCATTGCAACCGCTGTTTTTAATGGGTTTTCGCAGTCCCTCCCCATTGGGGGACGAACCAGCGCTGAGATCAGCAATCAATACACGACCTTCTTTACCCCCGCTAACTATGCGTTCGCTATCTGGGGTGTGATTTACCTGCTGCTGCTGGCGTTTGGAATCTTTCAGGCGCTGCCCAGCCAACGCCAGAATCCATCCATACGCAGGATTAGCTGGCTGTTTATCCTGAGTTGTGTCCTCAACTGTACTTGGATTGTGCTCTTCCAGTACGACCAGATTCTGCCCAGTGTTTTTGTGATCGTTGCGTTCCTGCTCACTCTCATCACGATCTATGTGCGGCTCGATGTGGGGCGGGCCAAAGTCTCAACCGCAGAGCGCTTGCTGCTGCATCTGCCCTTCAGTGTTTACCTAGGCTGGTTGAGCGTGGCAACCATCGCCAATATCTCCGTCCTAGGTGTTGCCCAGAACTGGGGTGATCCTTTGGGGATTGCGGCCTCCACTTGGGCAGCGATTATGCTGGCAGTGGCAACGGTACTGGGTATGGCGATGGCTTTGACCCGTCGTGATGTCGCTTATGTGCTGGTGCTGGTGTGGGCATTTTCCGCGATCATCAGCAAGCAGGCTGCAACGCCCGTGGTCACCAACACTGCCCTAATCGCCGTGGTGGTGCTGCTCATGGGGGGAGCATGGAGTTTGTTCAGCACTTTCCGCCAGACGATGATACCCGGACGCGCCTAAGGTTCTTGAGGATCAATCATGTCAAAAGGAGTGGGGATGGAACCGCTCACCCATAAGAAGTTAGGCGTTGGTGATCAAGCACCTGATTTTACCCTGCTCGACCAATCTAATCGCTCTGTTCAGCTTTCAGGGCTGCTCGAAGAAGGGGTTGTTGTCCTGTTTTTTTACCCCAAGGATTACTCTATGGGCTGTACTGCGGAAGTATGTGCCTTTAGGGATAATTTTGAGGCGTTCCGTGATGCCGGGGCAATCGTGGTCGGGGTCAGCGCAGACACCACTGAATCCCACCAAGGGTTTGCTGAGCGTCACCGTCTGCCCTTTATCCTTCTGAGTGATCCTGAGGATGCAGTTCATAAACTGTATGGAGTGGAGAAAACGTTAGGCATTTTCAGGGGGCGTGTGACCTACGTCATCGACCAACAAGGCTCGATCCGGCATGTTTTCTCCTCACAGATCAATATCGATAAACATGTCAAGGATGCCTTGCAGATCATCCGGGCGATTTCCAACGGGCGCTAGGCCTGCACGCGAGAGCAGGAATCAGGTGGAGTAGGGAGAATGAGAAGGCGTGTATTCTCCCTTGAACGATGCGTTGAATTCTCGCCTTTTGCTGATCATATTCTCCGGTTTCTAGATGACCACACTATCGCGGTGTCCAGAAACCGGGGTGTATTTCACGGTGCCAGACGGTGCATATCGCGGGGAAAAAGCGCCGCCAAACGCACATTGTCCAAGCCCAAAAGTTGGGTCACAAAGCGCTCCAAACCGATGGCAAAGCCCCCATGCGGCGGCATCCCAAATTTGAAGGCCTCGAAGTAGTAACGGAACGGTTCCAACGGATAACGGAAACGCGCCGCCGCGTCCAGATAATCTTGGTACTGGTGGAGACGCTGCCCCCCTGTGACCAACTCCAACCCCCGAAAGAGCAAATCAAAGCTGTTAGAATAGCGGGGATCCGCCGGGTTAGGGTGGGTGTAAAAGGGGCGTTTAACCATTGGATAACCGGTCACAAAAACAAAATCACTGTTATGGTTATCCCTTGCCCATTTGCCCAGAATCCGCTCATGCTCCGGCGCGAGGTCAGGTTCACCCAAAGCGTCATTAACCCCAAACTGATCATGCAGCATCTGCTGCGCTTCGGGGAAATACAGATGGGGCACTTTGTCGGGCAGAAGGGGTAATTCCGCCTTCAGAAGGTTCAGTTCCGGGGCATAATGGGTTTTCAGATGCTCAATGATCCCTTTGATAACCTCGATCAACATCTCCATCACATCGAAGTGATCCCGGATGAAGCCAAACTCGACGTCAAGGCTCACATACTGATTCAAGTGGCGCGAGGTCGCGTGAGGCTCCGCTCGGAATACCGGGCCTACCTCGTAAACACGCTCAAAGACCCCTACCATGATCTGTTTGTAGAACTGAGGACTCTGGGCAAGGTAGGCGGTGCGCCCAAAATAATCGGCAGCAAAGACGTTCGCGCCGCTCTCAGTGGCTGATTCGACCAGTTTGGGCGATTGAATCTCAGTGAAATGTTTCTGATTGAGGGTCTCACGGAAGCCACCCATCACACCCGAAAGCAGACGCAGCACCGCACGGCGCTCTAGGGCCCGATGCCCAAAGACTGCATGATCCAGAAAGACAGGCATACTCGCTCGCAGGCGGTCTTTATAGATGGCAAAGGGAGTCGCTTCGTGAACGGGACTGATGATCTCAAACTGCGGTTCCACCATCTCGATCCCGCCCGGCGCTTGAGGGGTCTCCACCACACGCCCGGTAATCGCCAAAACAGTCTCGGTGTGCAGCCCATGAAGGGGCGTGATCTCGGCTTCCGTGGCCACCACCTGCGCCGTGCCGGTACGGTCTCTCAGGATCACAAAATTGACCCCACCCATTGCCCGGAGCCGATGAAGCCAACCTGTGATTGTGACTCGTTCGCCCACATGGTCGCGGATTTCCGCGGTAAAAGTCCTGTGCCTCTGCATATGAAGGGTGGTTCCTAACTGGTGAGTTCCCCAACCTGTGAAGGGGCAAGGGTAGCACGGGGCAGGACAATCGTCAACGGCAAAGTGCAAGAACGCTACTGATGGCGGGGGTGATCGCTGCCGCAGTTTGCGGGCGGGAAGCGCCGTCACAGTTTTGCGTTTTCAGAGGGCAATCGCCCATTGTCTGATCTTCCCCCCTTTGGAGAGAGCGTTATACTTATCGGGTTTGAGGCTCACCCAGAATCCAAACGAAGGGTATATCGAGGTTGATTGTGAAAGTTCGTACTCGTCATGGCTTATTTTTGGTATTGGCGCTGGCCGCAGTGATGTTCGTGGCTCAGGGGCGTTTACCCGGCGCGAGTGTCGCGGCCGCACAGGCATTCCCGACCAATACACCCCGCGTCCTGCCCCCACCGACCAATACCAAACGCCCC